>NZ_CP006995.1 GCF_001542815.1 Methylobacterium sp. AMS5 | reverse complement strand
CGCCCTCGTGGCGGCTCCGAACGACTTGTTGCGGCCCTACCAGGGGCCGAACGACGATGTTTGCCGACCATCTGCGGGCCGCCATCGAGAGGGCGCCGCGAATCACCCTGCCCGCCATCACGGCGCAGCTCTGGCGCGCGTTCGATCAGGGGCAGGTGACGGAGGCCGAGGCCGAAGCGCTCGCCGGCCTGATCGAGCTGCGGCAGGTTTCCGCCCCGCCGCGGGGCGAAAATGCTCGCTGTGGCGACGCTCTCACCGGACCCGCCAGTCCGGCCGCGCCGCAGGATCGCGCAGGAAGCCGCAGGACGGGCACAGTAGGCTCCCGGCCTCGCACCGATGCATCCATGGAGCGCCGCCGCCGGTGGGCAGCCTCCGGGCGGCTACCGCCGGCCCTCGCCTCTCGGTTCACGTTGGCGGAACAGGCGGTGCTCTCCCTCGTGGCGGCTGAGAGCGTGCGCAGGAAGGACTGCCGTCTATCCGTCGGCGGGCTCGCGGCGATCACGGGCGTGTCGGAAACCACCGTGCGCAACGCCATCCGCGTGGCGGCGCGGCTCGGCCTCGTGACCGTCGAGGAGCGACGCATCACGGGCTGGCGATCCGACACCAACATCGTCCGCATCATCTCGGCCGAGTGGACGAGTTGGCTACGGCTCACTCGCAAGCGGAAGGAAGAGGCGCCGGCCCTGGTGTCCGAGGGGGGAGGGTGCAAAAGCGCAAAGCCCACGCCTACTGAAGTTCTATCCCTGTGGAATTCGAAGCCAGTGGACCCGTCACAAAAGCTGCCGAGGGGCAGCGGGCGACCTGACCGAAAGAGAATCGAACGGAATCGTGCAGCCCGGTAGAACCAACAAAGCTATGCGGCGGACGCAAGCGGATGTTCGTTAGGACGGACGCGGTCGACGCTGCTCAAAGCGAGCAGGGCAGTTGACCATGAGCGGATGGCATTGGTCCCGATACGTCATCGAGGATGGGCCAGATCAGCGCGAGCGCATTGCAGCCCTGCGCCGAGTCGCGAGCATCTTGAGCCTGGAGGTGCGTGTGGAGCCAGGCGCGGGCTACACCAGCTTCCATCTATGGGCGACGCTGGGTGCTGCGGCGACCAAGGCGAACATCGCAATTTACATGGCGACCGATGAGGCGCCGACTGACGAAGCCGAAATGCCAGATGCAGATTAGAATGCTGACTATCACTGCGCGGGCGGGATTTCGTTCTACGGTCAGAAATTGATCAAAAATCGAGCCCTTACCCACGGAAAATTGTAGACTATCAGGAGCAACGGCTTGCGCTTGGGAGTTTATCAGGAAGGATATTGGCTAGGACCGTAGTCAGAGGGCGGTCCGATCAAAATGCGAGTGTGATCGATGAAGCCTGAGCTGGCTGACCGTCTCACGAAGTTCCTGCTCATGCTGGGAAGTGACGCGGACGGAGAAGTCGTGAATGCGGCTCGTGCCTTGGTCCGCACCCTCGAAGCCGAGAAACTAGACCTGCACGACCTCGCTGGTGCTCTTGCGCTTGTTCCTGGGCGGGCGGCGCCAGCCTCGATGACGCCCGACGATCCAACCGCCGCATGGGCGCGACCAAGGCCGGAAAGTGCGGCTGAGGCGCTGGGGATCTACTGTGAGCGCAGATATCTGACGCCCTGGAAACGCGTGGCGTTCGACCTCATGAAGCTGAACCAGAGCATCCCGAAGCGCTACGGGGGGAAATGCCTGATGCCTCACCAGGTGCTGATCCTCCAGCGGATCCAGCATGGTGGCACGCCAACTATCGCTGAGGCCCACGCGATCCGGCGGATGGACAGCCTGCTACGAACCGCTCACCGAGCTCAGCAGGCCGATCAGAAAGCTGCCTGAGGACCGGTCAGCGCTGCACCTTGGAGACGTTGCTGATGACACTGCGGAGGATCCTGGAGGCGCCGATAGCTGACCTGACGTTCGAGGATGTCGAGGGGCTGATCCAGGAGGAAGCGGAGGAGGGGCCGCGCTTTGAGCTGAAGCGCGAGCTGCCGGCCAACGACCGCCAGGGCGACCCATGGATGCAGGGTAGCAGAAAGCTCGGCGACCGCGCCCGGGACGGCTTGGCGAAGGAGGTGGTGGCACTCGCGAATGCCTATGGCGGCGCCGTGGTGATCGGTGTCGACGAGAGCGACGAAGAGCCCAAGCGTGCCGTCGGACCGGAGCCGCTCCTCATCCCTCGGATCGCTGAGTGCGCCGAGCGGCTGCAGAAGTCACTCGACAGCATCATAGATCCGCCGCTCCCCGTGCTTGAGGTGCGCGGGATCGCGAAACCCGACGCGGACGGAAGCGGCGTCCTCGTGATCCGCACTGGCCCCTCAACGCGTGCACCGCACGGTCACGGTCGGCCACCTCTGGCCTACATGCGGCGCGGATCGCGCTCGGAGCCCATGACGATGCGCGACTTGCAGAGCACACTCTTCGAGACCCGTACCCGGGGAGAGCGGATCAACGCCCTGCTCGAAGATCGGCGCCGCGCCCTTACCAGCATGGTGGAAAAGGGGCCACACGGCATCATGCTCGAGCGAGGTGAGCAACCATTTCTCGGACGTAGCGCGTTGTATTTCCGATGCACTCTTGTCGCGGTCGAGAACCTGCAATTGCGCGCTGATGAGGTTGTCAGGACGGCACCCATCATCCGCCCGACGCTCGGAGGCTCTTTCTCCACCTCCGCCTTCGGCAGCGGCTCCTTCCATTATGGTTGGGCGCACAGAGTGAATGGCGTTGAAAGCGTCGACCACAGCAGCCGCCACTTCGCGCGCTGGTTTGTAGGCGATCAGGGCATTGTGGATGCCTACGGCCTTATGACTCTCGATACCTACCGCGGCCGGAGTGATGTTTTCGCTCCCGTCCTTTTTCCCCCAGTCGCGCTACAGGCTCTTGTTTTGGGGGAGCAGCTGCGCCGCGCTGCGAGACGCCCAGAGGTCGAACTCGTCGTCGAATGCGAGTTCATCAACCCTGGCACGGCTACCGCCGTCCACAGCGATGTTCGTGCATTCGATGACGGCACGCAGATCCCCGACGGCGCGATCCGAATCGGGCCCTTCTCACTTGGTAATATCGACGACTTCCAAGCCGTGTACGGGGAGATCGAGCGGGGAATTTGGCACGGCCTCGGCCTTCCAATTGGATCCCGGATCAATTTCCCGATGGCCGAGTGGTTGGCTGAAATGTCTAGGTCGTGATGTCGAGTGGCGCGCAGACGTAGGCCTCGCCTTCAGGCCGATCCGGGAAAATCGAGAATTTCCCCATAAGTGCGCCCATTCGGGACGGCGCACGGTATGAGCGCGGTTTACATGCTGGGGAAGCCGAGCTCGACGATAGCGGAAGTCCCTTGATGCGAGAGGGACCAAGTAGGCACAGGGCCCGCCCCGTCTCAGGTCAGTGCAGGCCTCCCGCGAACCCTGCCGCCATCAGGATCGCTGCCCGATGCCCGCGTGCGTATGCGCCTCCAACGCCACCACCGAGCCGCCCGTACATGAAAGCCGAAAATGTGCCGAGCGGCGCGCTGGCTGCGGCGCGGTTCTCCTGCACGAACGCACAGAGCTTGAGCTGGCGGAGGAACGCGGTCGGGCCATCCGCCGCCGCCAATGCGAGCAACTCCGTCTGGGCGAGGTTGTAGCGTGCGAGGGCGGTCCCCTCGTTGAAGCCCGCGGCGAATTCCTCAGCCGCCGTTCCGGGGGCATCCTCGGTGATTACCAGCGGGGGAACGCTCGCGGCCGTGGCCGGTCGCGGACAGGGTGTGGTGAGGCGGGTCGGGAATCGGATGAGGCGGCCCACGTCAGGCATCCTTCTTCAGCGCGGAGCGGCGGTGGCGGCGCGTCTCGACGGTCACGGCACGGGCTGGCTTCGGTGGAGCGGGTGGTTCCGCGACGGGGACCGGGCTCGGTGGAGGCGCTGCGGCCGGCTGTTCAGGTGCCGCCGGCGGGTGAGCGACGTGGATTTGCTGGAAAACCCCGCAAGCGAAGCCACAGAACGAGGCGAGACGCTCAGCCTCGGCGATGGCGGAGGCCTCCGACCGATGGAGCTTCATCGCCCGACGACGCGGGGTCTTGGGCTGCCCCTGTGCGCCGAGCCGATGGACGATAAACGCGGGGCGCGGCTCGGTGGGGGAGTTCTTCGACATGGGGGTCTCCGCGATCAGAGCAGCGTGGCGATGCCGATGAGGCCGGCGCCCCCGGCGATGATGACGAGGGCCGCGAGAGCTTCGGCCCCGCGGATAAGTGCTCGTCCGATGCAGGCGGCGGGTCGCGCAGGCGCGATCAGCCGGCCGGAGGGCAGAACGACTGGAAGGTGCTGGATCGGCGGCACACCAAGGCAGACGGACAGGTCCGCCGCGCGAGCCATGGCGATGCCGAACTCGGGCCCGCAGGCATCGGGGCTGGTCTCCTCAGTCTCCCACCGTCGGAAATGCCGGATCAGGCTGAGCATGCCGGTGCGGGTCGTGCAGGGCGTTGCGAGCAGGGCCGCCAGGGCCTCGTGCAGCTCGTCACGGGCGCGGGCCCTCGCCCTACCCAGAGGCGCTGCGGCGAACACCGCCAGCGCCTCGTTGTGGCGGTCGATGGCCGCTAGGACCGGATCGGCGTGGAAGGGCACGCGGTCGTCGTCGGCGGCGAGCGTGGGCAGGATCAGGGCATGCGTCATCGGTCGCGCTCCTTGCGGGCTCGTGGGGCAGGGGCAGGATGGAAGGGGCAGGCGGCGGCGCGGCGCGGGAGGGTGACAGCGCACTGATGGCCGCCGCCCGCTTCCGGGCGGACCCGGATCGGGTGTTCTAGTTCGCGGTGCGGGCGCGGAGGGCGCGGGCGTGCTGCCAGGCCGCCTTGAGCGACACGGACATCGCGACGGCCCAGGTCGAGCCGTAGGAGAGCTGATGGGCCTTCGCGGCGGTGGCAGCGGCCGACATGATGCCGGCCCGGTCGAAGGAGCCATCAGCCTTCACGAGCGCGACCTTGCCGAACCGCACGGCGGCCTCGATGCGGCCGCGGGCTCCGAGGAAGCCCGTTGGCACCTGCACGCGATCGTTCCGCATGTCGCGAAGGGCGTTCGACCATGAGAGGGAGCGGCGGGCGGTCATCGACTTGCCTCTGAACCTGATATCTCCTATTTAGATGATATCACTTTGAGTGGCAATAGGTGATATCACCTTGGAGGCTGAATTGACGGATTTGGTGATATCAGGCACCACGCCCCGCGTGGGCCGCACACAGATCAACCATGAACAGACACCGGCACGTTTCGCGGAGGGCACTCTCTCGCGGATCGATGCTGTGCTGGTGCCGAAGGAGAAGCGCTCCGACTTCATCCGTGAAGCGGTTGAGCGCGAGTTGAAGAGGCGCGAGCGGAAGGCCTCCAGCGCCGCAGCAGAAAGCTAGGACAGAGTAGAACGACGAGGATCTGGCTGCGGCCGCTCCTGGCCCGCGGCAGCGACAGGAGGGAGCACCGTGAGGCCCAAGCCGCAGTACAGCGTTCCGCCCCGCCGGCCGCGTCTGCGGCTCGTTCACTCGCGGCGCGAGCTCGCGTTCATCACCTCGCCGCCTATCCTCGATCAGGCCATCGCCGAGAGCACGGCCACCACCGTGATGGCGGAGCGACGCCGCCTGGGCGCCAGGGTCTATGCGGAGGATGTGGTCTGGCACCTCCGATATCGCCGCGGCCTCACCGATCCGGCGGCGATCGAGCGCATAGCGCTGGCGGCCTGTGAAGTTATCGTCACCCGCCAGCACGCCGCCATCGCTGCCCACCGCCGACCGAAGCCCCCTCGCCGTCGGACGGCGCTCAGGGCCGAGTGCGTGCAGTTCGAGTTGCCGTTCCCCGAGGTGAGGGCCGCGGCGTGAGCAAGCCGAAGCTTCCGCCCCTCCGGGGTATCCGAGATTTCTTCGAGGACGATGTCCGTGCTCGCATGAAGGCAGCTGCCGAAAGGCTCGCCGCCGTCGAGGCAGCCACGCAGCAGCAGCCGCAGCGGGCCAAGTTGTCGGCCGGTTATCGAGGCCCAGGCCAGGCCTACGATCGGAATTGCCAGCGGCTGGATGAGCATGAGCGCTTCATTCTCGACCTATGCGGAGGGGCGTGCACCACCGACGACGCGGATCTACATCTCCGCCCAATGCTGCCGCACCTCGCTGCCCTCCGAGGCGGCTTCGGGTCGGACGATTTCCACCGAGCAACGCACCGTCTGTGCGCACGCCTATTTCCGGAATTACCGGCCGACGTGATCGACCGAATTATCGATGAAGGTCGGGCCGGGGAATTACGGTTCCTTTCCGCTGACCAATACGGAAAGGCGATCGGACTGACGTCTGACCGCAGACGGGCTCTTGGAATTCGCCGGATCGGGGCAGCTGACCGAACCAAGGCTCAGAGAGCACGCGACCGGAAACGGGCCAACGCAGCCCATCAGGCCGAGAAACGGAAATCGAAGGGGGCAACGCCGCGAACCGCATCGAAAGCGGCTGTCGCGCGGCAACTCGGGATATCGCTAGCGACCTATAAACGGCGCTTGGCAGCCGGCCTCCTGACGCATCCGCCGGTGAGCCGTGAGCCGGTTTCGTCACCAATAGGGGGTACCCCTCCTATACGAATGACGAAAGTGGCTCACGCCTCCTCACAACCCATACCCGAGACGGGTCCAGCGAGAACCGGCGGTGCGAGCCAGGGCGTCGGCGCTGACGTGCATTCGCACGGGGCCAGGACCAGGCGCGTTGTGGCTGGCCGTGCCGTTCCGCTGACGCTTCCGATCGGAGAACTCGAAATCCAAAGCGACCTCCTAGACGGTCCGGGCGTGCACGCGAAGCGGGCCCTGGAGATGATGGAGCGCGAGACCTGGAGCGGAGGTCCGATGCCACCGAAAATGAGGTTGGCGGTCCGCGATGCCGTGCGCGGGATGGATCTGCGCCACGATGAATTCGCGAGACTGGTGGGCATTTCCCGGCAACAGCTGACGAATGCGACTAGGGCATCCGGAATTGACGGACTCGGTGCGACCGCAGCGGCAAATCTGAAGCGTCTGCTGCAGCGGCAGGCCGGCAAGGGACTCCCATAATTCGAAATAGGAGACGGCGATGCGGGTCCACAAGAACAGGCTGAAGACCGGCGACTACAGGACGATCAAGCCGACCAAAACCGGCTACGCCGCGCGGGCGAGGGCCGAGCCGCATCAGCAATTTTACAGCAGCAGCGCGTGGCAGCGGACCCGAGAGGCGGTCATCCTCGAACGTGGCCGGCGGTGCGAGGACTGTGGGGGGACGCCCGGGCGGGTGTTCGTCGATCACATCCGAGAGCTACGCGATGGCGGCGCTCCTCATGATCCTCGAAACCTCAGGGTGAGGTGTGGTGCCTGCCACGCGGCGAAGACGGCGGCCGTCCGAACTGAGCGCGCTGGCGAAGCCTTCGACGCCGCCGAGGGGTAGGGGATACCCGGGTCAAATGTGTAGGGGATCGAAGGGGGCCCATCGTTATAGGTGCTATTCGCATAAAATTTTTCCGCGCCTCAGAATTTCAGGCCGCCGGAAATGCCAACGCCGGGGGCATTTAATTCCAGGATTTCGAATTTCGGAAATTGGCCCGCGGAAATTGCCCGGCGGGCAATTCGGCGCGGTCTGAGGTAGGCGCAGCCGGAAAAGGAAAGGCCCCACCGGATCGCTCCGGCAGGGCCTGTTCTGAAGCTGGCGAATTCGTCGGCCTGACGGATGCCAGCTCCCAAAGCCCCTTTCGGGGACACCCGGAATATGGGCCACGGCCCACAAAAAAACAATTACATCCCGAGGGCCGATCGAATTCCATTCTCGAGGCGCTCCATATCTGTCACCGCCAAAAAATCCCCGCGATAGCCCTGCCCCGCGATGACGCGATCGAGGCGGGCGTGCGAGACGTGGTGCAGGGCGGCACAATTGGCCCACACATCGCGAGTGAAGGACCGATAGGAGCGGGCCTGAAACGGCACGTCCCATGGACCGGGAGTTCTGGGTGGTGTCGCACTGCAGGGCACCACGGTGCATAGGCCAGGGCCGGTACCGTGCTTGTGATTCAGCCGATCGTCCGAGATGACGATGACGCGGCGGCGCTTCCAGACTTCAGGCGCAGCCGAGACCGGCGGCACACGGAGCGGGAAGGTCGCAGGGTCGAGCGGGTCCGGCCCAAAGTCGCACATCAGGATCGCGCCCCGACGCGGCGTGAAGGTGATCGCCATCGAATTCAGGCCTGATCCTCAAATTTGGTCGGGTTGGCGAAGGCACTCAGGTGCTCGGGATCATTGGGTTTCACGATGTCCTCCGGGGCGGAGCAATTCCGATAATTTTTCGTCGAGGCGGTGCGCAATGGGGGTGGTTGCGGTCTGCAGCCACGGATCATCAGGCTCGCTCGAGGGGGGATGAGAAAGGGCGTTTCGGTATCGCCGTGTGTCGTCGGGATCCCGCAAAGAATGAACCCGCCTCCTTCCGGAAAGCGGGTTCTGGCGGGCTTGACGAGCGCCGAGCGACAGGTGCGGCGTGATGCTGTCGCCGGAGGGTGACGAAGGCGACCTCAGCGGCGAGGCGGCTTCCGGCGGCCCTTTCCCCGCCGGCACGTGGCCGGCGGCTTGCGGCGACCGTCCAGAGCAAGGGACGCAGGCGGCTTGCGGCGTGGGTCGAGGACCCGAGAGAAACGCGCGCAGGCGGCTGTGACCTGACTGACGGATGGAAGCCGGTTCGGCAGCACCCGAAGGAGTTCGGTGGCGACTGCTGAGCCTACAGTCTTGGCAAATCCATAGGCGAAGCTGTCGAAGAGGGTTGAAGGGTCGATGGTCACGGGAAGGCTCCAGGCATGAAAAAACCCGCGCCTCGGGATGAGGGCGGGTCGGTCGCGATCGGCAGGCGGCGCGCGGCCGTCCTATCCGAATAGGAAGGGCCAACGCTAGGCGCGGGCCTCGGTGGTGTGCAGCAGCAGACGCGTGTGTTCGGCCCGCGGATGCAGGCTGCGCCGGTTCAGGTTTTAGGGGATGTGCCGGTCGCGGTGAGTTTCACCCGCAGAGCGCGGCACGGTGAACAAATCGCGGGTTTTGCCCGACGGGTCAAGCAAATTGCTGGGACGCTCCAAAACCTGATTTAACTCAGCTTTCTCGGCGTCGCGGATCTGGCGCGCCTCGTGGATGGCTTTGCGGATCAGGCCAAGGTCGGCGACGGTAGCCTTAGCAATACCGTTCCCGTCTGGAACGTTTTTCGGCCGCCCAGACCCCGCGACAAGGTCGTCGCCTTTCGCCGCATCGTACTTATCGGCCAGCCGGCGCTTCGCTAGCGCCTCGATCTCGACGGCATCGGCCTGTGCTCGGCGAACTAAGCATCATCCCAACGGATCTGAAGTTCACCGCCCAGCGCCTCGATCACCTTTTCGATCGCATCAATTCGAACGAAAGGTGATGGCGCAAGATCGGTGAAATAACCTCTCACGCCACCTTCTTCATCAAGATCCCTGAGGGAGAAGTTCAGATCCTGCGCACGGGCGAATATATCGTCAAAAAGTTTTATGCCGGTCTTGCTAAATCCTCGTCTCTTGCGAACACGATGAACCCCCAGCTTAGACGCCTGCATGGCAATTGAGTGCCAAGCTCTCCCTGGAAGAAGGCAGAGAATTTCCTCCTTCGAGTAATGCTTAAACACCTTCCTAAGAACCTGATTTTCTCTATCGCTCCATTGTTTCCTTGGGTGGTGTAGGCGCAGCTTATAGCATCGCTCAATACAAACTAGCAGTTCCTTTGAAACCGCAGCGGGCATTGCCTTGAAGTCGGGATAAAGCTTTATGAGTGCGATATCGTCGCTTGTGCTCCACCGCTGTACCGTATGCCTTTCTGCGATCGTGACGCCGCAGTCTTCGCAGAAGAGGTGCATGTACTTTGGGGTTTTGCATTTGGCTTGGCCCATCGCCTCACTCATCCGTAAGAGTGTCGCGGAACGCCAAGCCTCACCTAGGGCGCGATGAATGCTCTGCCGGGGCCTGCGTGCGGATACGGGGCCTCGGTGCTGGCCTGGTCGGCGGAGTGGCAACGGCCTGCGCCTCCG
The DNA here is from genome assembly GCF_001542815.1 of Methylobacterium sp. AMS5. Lineage (GTDB taxonomy): Bacteria > Pseudomonadota > Alphaproteobacteria > Rhizobiales > Beijerinckiaceae > Methylobacterium. The sequence goes on along the minus strand of NZ_CP006995.1, from coordinate 10,408 downwards.
CGGCCGGCGCCGCCTTGCCGGTGCTGAGGGCGCGGTGGACGGATCCCTTACCGATCCCGAGCTTCGTCGCGATGGCGCCCATGCTCAAGCCCTCCGCGGCGAGTGCCTTGATCTCCTCCGACCTCGCGCGCGCCGTCGGCTTCCGGCCCTTGTATTTGCCGGCGTCCTTGGCCGCAGCGATCCCTTCGCGCTGGCGCTCCAGCATCATCTCGCGCTCGAACTGCGCCACACCGCCGAGCACGTTGAGCATGAGCTTGCCGGTGGGGGTCGAGGTGTCCACGCCGAGGTTCAGGATACGCAGGGCCACGCCCTTGGTCTCCAAGGCCGCGATAATCGCCCCCATGTGCGTCACGGATCTGGCAAGGCGGTCGAGCTTGGTCACCACCAGCGTGTCGCCTTCGCGAGCGAACGCCAGGGCCGCTTCGAGCTGCGGCCGCGGGGCGACTGCGGAGACCCGCTCCTCGAACAGCCGCTCGCATCCCTGTGCTCTCAGGTCTCGGGCCTGCGCCTCGAAGCCAGCAGCCTGTTCTAGGGTCGACGTGCGGGCATAGCCGATCAGCACAGGGAGGCGCGTCCGTTCCATTGAAGTCACAGACATCAGCGCATTCCCGTTCCAAAATGCAATTCAGATTTTTTTGGAACGGCCGCGGAAATCGCGTGGAACGTTCCACAAGGCCAAGGTCAATTGGAACGCCCGCCGCCATGCACGCGTGTCATTCCTCGCTGGGCCTGCTCTTCGCTGAGCTGGGAAGCAGACCGAGCGAGACCGCAAGGCGCTGGGCGTCCTCCAGTGCGGCGATCATCTCCGGCAACCGCTCTGGCGGCAGGCGCAGTCCCTTGGGGGTCTCCTTCATCGGGCCCCGACCGTGGTTCGTGGCCACCCGCAGTTCGACGCCGACGGTGCCGCGTGTCTCGCGGAGGCTGATCCGCACGTCCTCGCGGGTTGTCCGGCGGACGGTGGCGACGTGCTGATCAAGCGGCGCGGGCATCGGTCGGCCCCTCGATCACGATGCCCACGCCCGCCGCCGCCTTGGCGAGGCGCCCGAGAGCGCGGCGGAGGCGGATGGCTTCCGGGCCATCGTGGTCCGCTTCGGCGAGTGCTGCGCGAAGGCGCTGAACGTGGAACCGCACGGTGGGGCCGCGGTCGCCGGCCGGCTGCATCCGCAGAAAACCGGCAGTGATCTCGTTGAAACGCCTCATCCGCCCGTCTCCCGCTACGCACGTTCCAAAAATAATTTAAATATTATGGAACAATGCACAATTTTTCTCAACATAGTCGGGATGCGTTTTCCCCTTATGTTCTCCCGGTCGCCGCTGGCCTGACCCAGCGCCGCACATGCCGAAGGCGCCCCACTATGGGGTGCGCGGGCCCCGTACCGGTCACACCGACGGAGCACCCGCATGCCCCCAGCGCCTCGCACGAAGCCCGGCCGGCCGAACCTCATCGAGCACCACCCGCGACGGGCGGAGATCGAGTTAGCGCGCATCGCGGGCGGCACCTTGCAGGAGGTGGCCGATCGGTTCGGCGTCCCGCGATCCTCTCTCCACCGCCACATGACCAAGATGCCGGTCGAAGAGTATGGGCGCCTCGCGGCCGTTGCCTCAGCCCTCGCCGAGCAACAAGCCGCCCTGCTCCGGGTGGCAGCCATTGCCATTGCGGCAGGCCCCAGCTGCTCGCCGTCCTTCGCGCACGGAGCGGCGCAATGACCGAGCGCCGCATCGTTGAACTCGTCGTCGACTCTCGGGGCGCTGAGCAGGGGTTCAGCCGGTACGCGACCGCTGCGACGCAGGCAGGCGCGGCATCGGATCGTGCGGCCGATGCCGAGGACCGGGTTCAAGCTGCGATGGCGAAGGCGGGCGCAGCCCGGGACCGCGCCACCGGAAGCGAGCTTCGGCTACAGGCGGCTATCGACCGGCAGGTCCAGGGCACCGTTGCCAGCACCCGCCTCGTGGCTGAACGGGCCTCGACCTTCACACGCCTTGCCGCTGCGATCGATCCTGTCGTGCGGACGGAGCAGGCGTGGGAACGAGCCACGCGCGCGGCGGATGCGGCGGTGCGCCGTGGGGCGGCAACGACGGACGAAGCCGCTCGGGTCGTCGGCCTCTACCGGCAACGTCATGATGAGGCCGCTGCTGCCGCGGACCGGGCTGCCGCCGCGACGCGCCGACTGACGACCGCTCAGGCGTCGCAGGTCCGGACGAGGATCGAGGGCGCGACAGGGGTGCGGGTCGAATTCGGCACCGATGGGCGCGGGGCGGACGTCGCGGCCTACGGCGCCGAGATGGACAGGGTGCGGGCGAAGTTCGTTCCCCTTGCGGCTGCGCAACAGGCCTATCGGGCGCAGCTTGCCGAAATCGCTCAGGCGGCCAGGGTTGGCGCGATCTCTGAGGCCGAGCGCGTCGCGGCACTGGCGCGGACCAAGAACGCGTTCGCCGGGCAGGTCGCCGCGATCCGGAGCACCACCGCTGCCAACGATACCGTGACGCGATCCGTCGGCCTTCAGGCTCACGAGTGGCAGAACCTGTCGTTTCAGGTGAACGACGCGGTGACGATGCTCGCCAGCGGGTCGTCAGCATTCCAGGTGCTCGCGACGCAGGGCGGTCAGGTCTACCAGATCCTCCAGACCGGCAACGGCGGGGTTGCCGGCTCGCTCATGGCCATCCGCGACCGGCTCTTGGCCATCAGTCCGCTGGTCGGCGTGTTCGGGCTGATGGCGGCCGGCGCCGTGGCGGCCGCTGCTGCGGCGATGTCCTACGCCAACGCGCAGCGCGATGTTCGCCTTGCGCTGCTCGGCATCGGGCAGGCGGCCGGCCTCTCGGCCGAGCAGGTCGACTTGATCGCACGGCAGGCTGCGGATGCGGCCAAGATCTCCGTCGCGGCGGCGCGCGAGATCGAGGCGGCTTTCCTCAAGTCGGGCAAAGTCTACGGTGACGTGTTCCTGCAGGCGACGGTCGCCGCGGCCAACTTTGCCAAGGCGACGAAGCAGGACAACGGGGGGCCCGCCGACTTCCTGACGGCGAACCTCGGAAACCTCGGCTCGGGCGGATACGAGGCTCTGGCCAAGCAGGCCGGGAATTTCGACGCGGCCCTCGATGCGCAAGTTCGCGCGTTGCTCGATGCCGGACGCGAAGCGGACGCTCAACGGGTCGTCGTGGAGCGCTTCGGGCAGGCTTACGAGAAGGTCGGCGGGCAACTCACCGCCTTCGATCGCACGCTCAACGCCCTCAAATCCGGGTTCAGCGGCGTGTGGGATGCCGTCGGCCGTGCGACCTCGGGCGCGGAGCGGTCCAGCGCCGAGATGCTGACGATCACCGAAGCGCAGATTAAGAACCGCGAGGCCATCGCCAGGGCGACGAACACCGACCCGGCCGCAGATCAGCAGTACAATGCGCTGCGCGAGCGGGCTGCGCGCCTGAGGGGCGAGATCGAGAAGACGGGCGAGGCCGTCCGCAGCACCTCCGAGGCGACGCGGAACAACATCAGGGCGCTCGACAAAGCGGCGGTGAACGCCGCCGTGCCCGAGATGGCGTCCCTGGCCCAGGTGCGCGAGAACCTCGCCAAGGCGAACGCCGAGCTGAACGGCCTGGAGAACGGCGGCGGGAGTTCGGAGCGGATCGAAGCGGCCCGCAAGGCGGTTGCCGCCCTCTCGGCCGCCGAGCGGGATTACCAGGTGGCCGGCGGTGCCGCCAACATGGAGCGCGCCAAGGCGAACGAGATGCTGCGGGCGGGCCTTCAGGGGCTGCAAGCAGTCACGCCCGAGCAGAAGGCGGAGGCTGCCCGGCAGCAGGCACTGGCGGAGGCCTTCGGCACCGTCACCACCGGACAGGAAAGGTCGGCGCGCGCGGCCAGCGCCTACAACCGCAGCCTCGCCGAGCAGCGGGCCGCGTCGGACGCGAGCAGCCGCTCGATGGACGAATCGACGAGGACGGCCAACGAGGTCGCCCGCGCCACGGCCCAGACCGGCAAGTCGGTCGAGTACCTGACCGCCAGCCGGAAGGTCGACGAGCAGATCCGTGCCGGCGTGTTCCGCGCGGACGAGCGCGAGACCAAGATCAAGGAGCAGCTCCAGGCACAGCTCTCTCAGGTCAACCAGCAGGCGGCGCAGCGCAAGCGCACCCTGGACGATCAGGCGAGCGCCCAAGAGGCGGTGAATGCGCGTGTCGCCGCTGGCACGATGGTTTCGGCGCAGGCCACCCGGCAGGTTCAGAACGAAATCGAGCTGCGCGCCCTAGGACGCGAGCGGGACGCCGCTGCCGGCGAGACGAAGACAGAACTGGCCCGCCGTTACGACGAGCTCGCCGCCGCGCAGCAGAGGCAGTTGAGCGCGGAGGACCGGACACGGGTTCTCTCCCTGTCGGAGGACGAGGACCGGCGAATTGCCTTGCTCCAAAAGGAGGCGGAACTCCTCGGTGCCACGACCCGCCAGCGGCAGGTTGCTATGGCGGTCCTGCAGGCCGAGCAGGATCTCAAGCGGCAGGGCATCAGCGCCACCGCACCGGAGAGCACCGCTTATCTCGACAAGGTGAAGCTGCGCGCGGACATGGACGCCGCGAAATCGGAATACGAGCGCCTCGCTCAGGATATCTCGTCGGCCGTCTCCGGCATCTTCGACGACCTGTTCAAGGCCGGCAACAAGGGCATGGCCGGGTTCTTCGACAGCTTCGCCCGCGGGTTCTCCCGCATCGGCACGCGCATGCTGGAGCAGAACCTGATCGCGCCGCTACTGGGCGGTCAGGCAGGCTTTGCCGGCGGAGCGAACCCCCTCGACGCGATCGGGAAGCTGTTCGGCACGGACGGCATCAAGAAAGCCGTGAATGAGGGCTCGCAGGGCGGCATCTTCGACGCATTCAGCGCGTGGCTGAAACCCGCCCAGGGCAGCGACGGGAAGGCCACAGGCGGGTTCGCCTCGTCCAAGCTCGGGTCCGGCCTGATGTCGGCGGGCGTCGGCGCATCCATCGGCTACCAGAGCCAGAGCCCGCTCATGGGCGCGGTCGGCGGCGCGCTGGCGGGCGCCGCGACTTTCGGGCCGATCGGTGCCGTCGTCGGCGCCGGTGCCGGCCTCATCGGTGGAAGTCTGGGCTGCCGTCCAGCGAGGAAGAAGGACATCGAGAATGAGCGGCATCGTCGTGTTCGAGAGTTCGCAGCGTGTGACGATGCTGACGGATCTGAGCCTGTACCAGCCTGACGGGACGATCGTCGCGTTCGAGCCGAAAGCCTTTCCGGTCGATAGCTGGGATGGTGCGATCTCCGGCCGGGGCGACCGCGCCGGCATCAACGTCGCCTTGGATCTGGCCGAGCGCTACGGTTCCTTCGACGAGTTCGTCGCTCGTAGCGCCCCGGAAATCGAGCGCTGGCACCGTGCGGCTACCGCATTGGCGGGCGGCGGTCAGACGGTGATCGAAATCCACGTCATCGGCTGGAGCGAGCTCGCCGACCGGCCGCGAGCATTCGTGCTGTGCTCGCCGATCGAGTGCCACACCGATGAGACCGCCTACGTGTGGCGCGGTCATGACGCTGAGGACGGCTGCTTCTATCACGCGATGGGCGCGACGGAGCTGTGGCGGCTGCATCGACAGGGTGCCGAGCCCCGTGTTGATTTCGACGCGGAGACCTTCGACCCGATCCGTCACGGCATTCCGCTGATGGAAGCGATGCGCCGGGGCAGAGGCGACGCCGCTTACGGCTCGAACATCGCCGGTCGGCATCTCGTCGGCGGCGCGGTCGTGCTCACGGTGGTGGACCGCGACGGCGCGCGGCAGGGCATGATTCACGGGTGGCCCGACGACACGGTGGGAGAGCCGATCCAGCCAGCGCCATTCGATGATGCGAAGTGGCCGAAGATCATGCCGATGGACCTCGGGCCGGCCTGGACCTTCGAGCGGTTCATGCGCGCCTTGAAGAACGGCGCGATCGATCCCGAGACGTTCGCGCTCGACCGGGCCCGGCTCGCCGTGATCGAGGCGACCGCAGCCGAGTCCACCGGTGGCCTTTCTCGACAGCAGCGCCGCGCCGCCGCCGCGCAGGCAAAGAAGGGGCGTGCTCATGCAGCCTGAAACCCACCTCACCGTGACGGCCGAAGAAGCCGACGCCCTGGCCCGGATCTGCGATGCGCAGGGCATCAGTCCGGCCAATTCCGGGTGGGCCCTGATGGGGCTGCGGATCGCTCGGGAGCAGGCGCCGGACATCGCCGCCGGGAAGCTCGGTGCGGATCCGGCGCGGCTCGCTGACAGCCTCCGGAAGGCCCGCCGTGAGGGTGAGCGGGAGATGCGCCGGAGTGGTGCCACACGGGCCCAGGTCGGTGCATGGGCGGGCGGCGTCGAGGAAGCGCATGCGGTGGCGACGGCGGCACTCTTCACCGCCCTGGAGGCGGCACGGGCGGGCGCCTTCGAAGCCGGCCAGGCTATGGCGCTAGATTTCCTCCAGCGGATCGGGGCTGAACCCGATCTCGTGCACGTTCTCCCGGAGGCCGTCGAAATGGCCATTGCCGCCGGTGAGGAGGCGGGACGCGCTCAGGGGCTATCTGCCGCGTTCGTCGAGGCGTTCCGCATCGCCTTCTTCCGGGGGACGGATTCGGTTGTTCGGCCCTTCATCGACCGGCTCGAGGAGGAGGAGCGCCAGGCACCGGCCCGCCCTTCTCATGTCCTGGTGCCTGGCGCCGCACAGAGACCATCCGCCCCGCGTCGGCTCCGTCCTGAGGATTTTGGCGCGCTGCCGAGCCAGCCGCGGCCCTGACGACCAAGCCCCTCCCCCCCCCCTCGGCGGGGAGGGGTGGTGCTGAAGCCGCTGCGGAGAAGCCCGTAGACGAATGGCGTCAACGGGTTGAGGTGGTGACGAACTATCCGGGGTTTCCGGGGAGTTCGCTGGCCTCACCCGTAAGGGCCGCGGAATAGGTCGCCGAGTGCTTTCCGCCGGAACAGCGTGAACCACCGCCGGCGCTGATGCTCGGGCCGATCATGGATCATGTGGCATCGCTGGCACCACGCAGCGAGGTTGGCCGCGGCGTTGTCGGCCGTGTCGTGGTTCCGATGGGCGGTGGCCAGGAAAACCCTCGTCGTGCGCGCGAGACTGAACACGTCCACCGTGCTGGCGAGGCGGACCTTCCGGCCTCGTCCGTCGCGCCAGATACTGGCCTCTGCGTCCCACCACCGTCCGTCTCCGAGGTGATAGACGAGGCGACCATGCGGCCGACCGCAGGCCTCGCACCGGCCCTTAGCGCGCTCGAAGCGGATCACCTCGGAGAGCTGCGGCCAGTCGACGGGGTAGAAAAAGCGGTGCTCGCGCCGGATCGGCATGGCGGGCGGAATTCCTCTCGGATGTCCTCACCGTAGCCGCTCCGCCTCGCGGCAGCCGTTGCGGGCTCGCCACGCTGGCCGGAGATATCCGGAAATTCCGGCGTGCTGCCGATCACGGCGCTGGCGGTTCGAGCGTCGCCTTGCGAAGGCTCCTCACAGAAAGCGACGATTCGCACCATCATGGCGCGTGCTCGCGGCAAGCAAGAAACCGTCTTGCGACCATCTGGACGCTTTCAGGCGAGGAGCTTGAGACATGGCGAAGCTGATCGGCCTCGCATCGACGAAGGGCGGCGTCGGCAAGACGACGATCGCGCTCAACCTCGCGGCGGTGCTCGCTCGCAGCGGCGCCAGGGTTGCGGTCCTTGATGCGGATCCAGCCGGGCACGCGTCGGCCGTTGGGGAACTCGGGGCGCTCCCCTTCCCTGTCACGACGCACCTCTTGGAGGAGGTGGAGGCGTCCGCGGTGGCGGCTTGGACGAAAGGTGTTCGATCCACTGAGGCCGATTACGTTGTGATCGATGCGCCTGGTGCTCTCGGCGCGGCCTTTGGTGCGGTGGTGGCGATCGTCGACCTCGCGCTGATCCCGGTCGGCGCCTCGATGCTCGATATCCGCGGCGCGGCTGAAACGGTCGGGATCGTGCGCCGTCACCGGAAGGCTGGCGGGCGCGGCCGGCCGGATATCCTCGTGGTGCCATCCCGCGTTGATCGGCGCACCGGCTCGGGCCGTGACGTGGTTGGGACGCTCGCTGGTCTCACCGAACCGGTTGCCCCGCCGATCACGCTCCGCGCTGTCGTTGCGGACAGCCTATCCGGGGGCGAAGCCGTACCCACTGAATCCCCATCCGGTCAGGAATTCACGGCGCTCGCTGAGGCGGTGCGCACCCGCCTGGAGAACATATAAATGGCTTCGAAGCCCCGCAACCGCGCCGGCATGGACGCTGAGGCCGTCGCCCGCATGATGGCGGCCCAGGATGCCGAGGAAGCGCAGGAAGCCGCTCCGGAGCCGACGCCTGCCCCTGAGGCACCTGCACCATCTCCGCCGGCTCCCGCGGCTCCCGCGGCTCCGCCGCCGGCGGCTCCGTCCGTGCAGGCCGCGCCAGAGCCACCGGCTTTCGACCCAGGGAAGGTCGATGGCCGGACGCTCCGTCGGACCTTCCGCGAGCCCTTTGCGACCCGCATCAAGCCTGAGGCGCACGAGGCGCTGCGCAGGATCGCGTATCACCGGCGGATCACGATCGCTGAAGCCCTGGAGATGGCCGTGGCCGCCTTCGAGAAAGGCTGAAATCTGGTCGCTTGATAGACGCAAGATGGATGCTTGAAGGTGCCGGATGGAAGCGGCGGCGTGGATCGCTCTGGTGGCTTTGGCCTTCACTGCCACACAGGCATGGGTGGCCTACCGAAAACTCCGATTCGATCTTTTCGCCAAGAGGTTCGAGACGTGGGAGGCCCTGAACGACGCCTTCAACGCTCGACGCCTCAAAGCGTCGGACTTCGATCCGTCGCGCCCGTTCGACGCTGACGACAAGGAGCGGCGAGAAATCTGGCGGCTCGAGCGCCCGATGCGAGCGCTGTTTCCTATCGACGTGTCAGCGAGCCTGGAACGGATCGACAAGGCGATGTTGACCCATGACGTTGCGTTGATGGAGTACAAGAGCCTTGCGCGCGTCTCGAACTACGCCAACCCGCACGAGCTTGGCGCCAAGCACATCACCCTAATGGATGCGGAGCGGGAGTGGCGGGAGGCGCAAGACGAACTCGGCCGCCTCGTTCATCGCTACGTCCGGCAATATGGTTGGATCGAACTGGTGGGCGTTCACGTCCGCCGCCGGGCCGGGAGGCTGTGGCAGACAGCCCAGCGAGGCCTAAAGAACTGGAAGCGATAAAGCCACATGCAGTGCGCATGATAGCCGCAAGATGTTTTCTTGATCGGTGCAATGTGAAAGTCCCCTGACCGTGAGGCAAGTCGCCGAAGCGGCGCAACTCGGGCGGCGAGGCCGCGCCGGTGGGCGTCAGCGCGGGTATTTCGACGGGCTGTAGTGAAGGCTGTCGATGGCCGAGCCGGACAGCTCGTTCGAATAGAGCCTCGCGTAGCCCTGTAGCGCGATCACACACAGGTCGAGCATGTCGAAGAACCGGCCGCCGTCTTCGACGTAGCGCCCACCATAGTCGTCGAAGCGGATCGGGTTGCCAGGGCGGCCGTCGCCTGGGTTCATGCTTTCGCCGAGGTTTCCCGCATGGAAGCCTGTCGATGGCCGCGCCGTGTCCGAACCGGACTGCATCAGGATCGTGCCGCCTTCCTCCCTCTCACGATGCTTCACCGCGTTGGCCATTCGCTGCAATGCGAGGAAGGGTGCGCCTATCTCCTGTTCCATCGCCCTGTGCACGGCCTTGGGGCTCCAAGCGCCTGCCGGCTTAAGGTAGTCGCCCACGTGGTAGGCCGCGAGGCATGCGAGATAGCCGCGGCGTTGGGACGGGTCCGCCTGAAATTCTAAGACGGTCGGAACCGCGATCTCGTCCACGAACTCGCGGGCTGTCATCGCGGGCATGGGCTATCAGCGGGGCTGCCTCTTCGTCGCCGCCGGACGGCCGATGGCTGCCTCGTCGTCGACGCGCTCCTCTAGCTCAAGCTGGAACGCCAGCACGTCCGCCTCGTCGGCCAAGACAAGTGTGCTGACGGGCCCGACGATCGCCATACCGGTCCCCTCGCGGCGAACCACGAACGAGCCCCAGTCGCCCGGCGCGATCAACGCGGACTGGATGAGTTCGACCGTCTCGGCATCGTTGGCGCCGTTCGCGTCGATCCAGACCGAAGCATCGGAGACACGCTCGCTCATGCTGCATACCTCAACGTTGACTTAACGGTTCGCCCCGGCCGACATGCCATGTCCGGCCCCGCTCGCCTCCGAGCGAGTCGGGTGCCGACCTTCAGGAGATACACGCCGCCGCAAGTCGAACCCTGAAAAGCCAACGGGCCCACCCCGGCAAGGGTGAGCCCGTCGAAATCGAGATGGCTCGTGGGAGCCCGTTTCCATCCCCCACAAGCCACGAGACGCCCTGAGGCGTCAAGCGAGAACACCGCTTCTCGCGATGATGAGGCTTTGCCCAGAACCCGGAA
>NZ_CP006994.1 GCF_001542815.1 Methylobacterium sp. AMS5 | reverse complement strand
GACCGATCACATAGGGACCGGCGGGGTAAGTTTTCCAATCCCGACAGTCTCACGAGCGCCCCAGGGCGTCAAGCGAAAGCACCAACTTTCGCGAGCGGTCCCGCTTTGCCTGGATGCCCACACGCCCGCCAAGGCGCGTGAGCCCTGCCGCGCGCCTTGCAGAGGTGCGGGACCGATGTTTGCCGAGGAGATCCGCCGTCAGGCGATAAGCGCGCCGCGCGTCGCGTTGCCGGACGTGACGGCCGCTTTGTGGAAGGCCTTTGCCGCGGGTGCGGTGAGCGAGGCGACGGCGGAGGAGCTGTCCGGCCTGATCGAGGCCAGGATGGCGCTGCCGGTCACGCGCGCCACGGCCGAGGGACCGGAGCCGCTTGAGGCGGCACCACCGCGCCATGTCGGCTCTCGGCCGCGCTCGGATGCCAGCCTCGAGCGCCGCCGCCGCTGGGCGGCCTCGGGGCGGCTGCCGCCGGCCCTGGCGGCGCGCTTCAGCCTGGCCGAGCAGGCGGTGCTGGCCCTGGTGGCGGCCGAGAGCGTGCGGCGCAAGGACTGCCGGCTGGCGGTGGGCAACCTCGCGGCCCTCGCCGGCGTGTCCGAGACCACGGTGCGCAACGCGATCCGCGAGGCGGCGCGGCTCGGACTCCTCACGGTCGAGGAGCGGCGCATCACCGGCTGGCGCAACGACACCAACGTGGTGCGGATCGTCTCGGCCGAGTGGACGGCCTGGCTCCGGCTCACCCGCAAGCGGAAGCAGGAGGCGCCGGCCCCGGTGTCCGAGGGGGGAGGGTGCAAATCCGCGAAGGGCACGGCTACTGAGGTTCTCTCCCTGTGGATTCCGAGACCAAAGGAACCGTCGCAAGAGCTGCCGAGAGGCAGCGGGCGACCTTCGACACAGAGGGCGATCCGGAATCGGCGCGGGCGGTAGAGCCGTCGCGGCCATGCGTGCGCGACATGCGCGCGAGCGCGAGCGTCCGCTTTGCCGAACGGCCGGCCTCGCGCGGATTGGCCGGTTTCAGGCCAGCGCGATCACCCGGTTCTCGTCGAAGGCGAGGTTGGCGAACCCGGCTCCGGCCGGATTGCAGAGGAGGCGCGTGCCGCCGGGCCGGGTCAGGTCGAGGCTGTGATGAACGTGCCCGTGCACCCACAGGGCGGCGCGGCCGGAATCGGTCAGCGCCGACAGGTCGGAAGCCGAGTTGCCGGCGTTCCAGGTGTCGCGCTGTGCAGGCGCAATGCAGTCCGGATGCGGGGCGTGGTGGGTGACCACGACCAGGGGCAGGGTGCCGTCATGCGCGTCCATTTCCGCGCTCAGCGCGGCCCTGGCCCGGCGGTGCAGGGCGGCGGCGTCACCGATGGTGATGAGGTGGCTGCCGCCGTGCGCGTCGTGGGCGATGTCGATCGGCTCGCCGGTCGGCGTGGCGGGATCGAGCTCGCCGGCAAGCCGGTAGTCGCTCCACAGGGTGGTGCCGATGAAGCGGCATCCGGCTAGGCTGGCAGAACCGCCGTTGAGCAGGGTGATGCCGTCCCGGGCCGCGAGCACGGGTGCCAGGGCGAGATCCTCGTCGACGATGCCGTTCCAGTGCTCGTGGTTGCCCATCACGAACACCACCGGCTTGTCGCCGGCGAGCCGGCGCAGCACCGCGAAACCGCGGCCGGGATCGCCCTCCCAGATGTCGCCGGCCGCCACCAGCACGTCGAAGCCTGGCGGGTCGGGGCGGAAGTTGTCCGGATAGGGCAGGCTCTCGAGGTGGAGGTCGGACAGGATCCAGAGCTTGGCCAAAGGGCCTCCCAGGCGATGCGGTACGGTCCGGGCCGCAGTGAAGCGCCCCTACCCTTAGGGAGCCGAATCCATTGGGACCGACCCGATTGATCACCGGCGCCGGGCTGTCGGCGTTTCCGCTGATTGGGTGCGATCCGGGTAAGCTTGACCGTTCGTGGTCCTGCCCCAGATGCCAGCGTGGCCCTGGTGTTCGCGCCGGGGAGTACCGGCGAGGCGAAGGGTTCTTGCAGCCCCCACGCCCTTCGTCTCGTCGGACCAAAGCTTCCGGTCGAGAGCCGGAAGAATGGCCCTCTACCGTAGCGGCATGGCGTGGACGGGTGATCCCAGGTTGCCGCGCCGGCACCGGGCTTGCCGCGGGTCGGCCGGCGTGCTCGGACACCGGTATGATCAAGTCCGAACTGATCCTGCGCATCGCCGAGCAGAACCCGCACCTGTACGCCCGCGACGTGGAGGTGGTGAACACGATCCTCGACACGATCACCGCGGCGCTGGAACGTGGCGACCGGGTCGAGCTGCGCGGCTGCGGGGCGTTCTCGGTCAAGCATCGGCAGGCACGACAGGGCTGCAACCCGCGCAGCGGTGCGGCCGTGTCGGTCGAGGCGAAGACGGCTCCGGTGTTCCGGTCGGGCAAGGAAATGCGTCTCAGGCTCCAGGGCGAGACCGGAGGCGTCGCTGCACGAGCGCCCCATCGCGAGCCGCGTCAGGCGGCCTCGCCGGCCTCACCCGAAGGCTGAGAGATCGCCGCCGGCTCGCTGCGAACGGAGGCCGCTTCCGGGATCGTCTCCGGGCCGATCAGATCGACGAACAGCGCCTTGTCGGCCTCGCGGGTGAGGAAGCCCGGCAGCTCACGGCGAAGCCAGTCGGTGAGGCGCTGGGTGAAGGCGGGATCGTGACCCGCCTCCAGGCGCTGAAGAACGAGGGCGCCGAGCAGGACCTTGCGACGGGTGTCGATGGCACGGTCCTGCTTGGACTGGCGCGCCTTGAGAGCGGCACGTTGCGCATCGAGCTGGGCGAGGCGCTGTTCGATCGTCTTGCGGGCCACGGGGTCTCCGTTCGGTCGGTTGCGGGATCGCGTTCGTGACGGCCCTGGAACGTCACGGTCGCACGATGCGGATCTCGTCGAAACCCTCCTCGCGGGAGGGCGGCTCGAAGCGCTCGAACACAGTACGCAAGCTGGCTTCCGGCACGGCCTTGTCGTGCGATCGGGCCGCGTTCCGGTTCAGGGCTACGACGAGCGGTACGTCGATCCAGACGGCCGACACGCGGGCACCATGCTGCCGTGCCGCCTCGATGATGGGCCGACGGTGTCGGCGGCCCGGTAGGGCCGCATCGAAGAGGATCGCGGCCGGCCGCTCCCCCGCCGTCGTGCGGGTCCAGGTACTCTTGCCCGAACCCTGCACCCCGCACACGACGATGACGTCCGCGGGCGAAACGGCCGCGGCGAGCGCAGCATCGAGTACGGCGAAGGCGGTGGCCCAAGCCTGGAGATTGCGCTCCGGGGTCCAGAGGCGTCCGGCGGCCGTTTCGAGGAAATGGTCGGGGTCGATGATCATACGGCGGTTCGAGGCCGTCAGGTTCCCGCCCTGGCACGGCGCTGGATGCCTTCGAGCAGGAAGGCGACGAGCAGCGGCAAACCGCGATGCTCGACCCCGAACTTCCGCCGCGCGTCGACGGCGTTTTCCATGTCCTGCCACTCGCCCATCAGTTAGGCCTCGGCGCCCGCATCTGCGGCGAAGATGGAGAGATCGATGTCGTGACCGATCTTGGTCTTCAGGAACGAGAAGATCGTCCCGGCCTGGATGGCCTCACGCACCTCCCTGATCGCGAGCGTATCGTAGCGTCTGCTGTCGATCGCCCCGTTCAGAGTGAAGACGATGAAGGTCAGGATCGAGAGCCGCACCGGCTTCTCCTGGCATGAGCTTGGCGGCGGAGAATAGCCGAGCTCGATCCGAAATCAACCAAGGGTTCGGTCCGGCGCGGAGCGCCACACCGATGGACGAGGGAGCGCAGCGAAGGAGACCGGAAGAGCGCACTTACGAGTTGCTGTGCAACTCAGGGCGGTGTTACGGTCAAGCTCGTGGAGGCGCGGCCGTTTGGCGATCTACCATCTCAGCATGAAGCAGGTCTCGCGTGCCTCGGGCCGCTCGGCTGTAGCGTCGGCAGCCTACCGCAGTGCCGAGCGGATGGAGAACCGGCGCGACGGCCAGGTGCACGATTATACCGGCCGGCACGGGGTCACCCATACCGAGATCGTGCTGCCGGAGGGCGCGCAGGCGGAATGGGCCAAGGACCGCTCGGCCCTGTGGAACGCGGCCGAGGCGGCGGAGAGGCGCAAGGATGCCCGCGTGGCGCGGGAATACGAGATCGCGCTGCCACATGAGCTGTTGCCCGAGGCGCGTGTCGCGCTGGCACGCGAGTTCGCCGGGGTGGTCGCGGATCGCTACGGCGTGGCGGTGGATATGGCGATCCACGCGCCGCATGGCGAGACCGACGCCCGCAACCATCACGCCCACCTTCTCGCGACGACGCGGCGGGTGACGCCGGAGGGCCTGGGCGCGAAGGCCGATTGCGAACTGGAGAACCGTGCATTGGCGGCACAGGGCCTGCCGAGCACGACGGTGCAACTGGTGGAGCTGCGCCGGAGCTGGGAGCAGATGGCAAACGCGCATCTAGCGCGGGCGGGACACGACCTGCGGATCGACGGTCGCAGCTACGCCGAACGCGGCCTGGAGATCGTGCCGACGCAGCACATGGGGGTGCACGCGACCCGGATGGAACGGCGCGGGCGGGAGGTCACACGCGGCCGGCTCGATGCGGAGGCGGCGGAGCGCAACGCGGCGGCGATCCGCGCGCGGCCAGATACGGTGCTCGCGCTCATCACCGAGGAGAGAAGCGTGTTCGACCGGCGGGACATCGCGCGGACGCTGCACCGGTATCTCGACGGCGACGCGCAGACGTTCCGGAACGCGTTCGCCGCGGTGATGGCCTGGCCCGCGCTGGTGGAACTCCAGCCGGAGCGCACGGACCCGGGCACGGGCGAGGTGCAGCCGGCGCGGTATGTGACGCGCGAGATGGTGGCGCTGGAAACCGGCATGGCAGAGGCGGCCGGGCGGATGCACGTGGCGCGGGGGTACCGCGCCGATCGGCGGCATGTCGAGCGCGCGCTGGCGCAGCAGGATGCGGCGATCCGGGCGAGCACGGGCGACGTCACGGCCGGGCTGTCGCCGGAACAGCGACGGGCGATCGGACACGTCACCGGACCGGAGGGGATCGCGGCGGTGGTCGGGTTCGCCGGAGCCGGCAAGAGCACGATGCTGGCCGCGGCGCGAGAGGCGTGGGAGCGCCAAGGCTACCGGGTGCACGGGGCGGCCCTGTCGGGCAAGGCGTCGGAGGGGTTGGAGGAGAGTTCCGGCATCGCCAGCCGCACGCTGGCCTCGTGGTCGCTCGGCTGGGACAACGGGCACGGGCGGCTCGGCCGGGGCGATGTTCTGGTGATCGACGAGGCCGGGATGGTGGGCTCGCGCCAGCTGGCGCGGTTCGTGGCCGAGGCGGAGCGGGCGGGCGCGAAGCTGGTGCTGGTGGGCGACCACGAGCAGCTTCAGGCGATCGGGGCGGGGGCGCCGTTCCGGGCGATCGCCGAGCGGATCGGGCACGCGGAGCTGTCGGACATCCGCCGGCAGCGGGAGAGCTGGCAGCGGACGGCGTCGGTGGCGTTCGCCACGCACCGCACGGACGAGGGTCTGGCCGCATACCGCGCGCACGGTGCGATCGTGTTCGCCGCGAATGGCGAGGCGGCACGCGGGGCGGTGGTGCGCGACTACCTCGCGGACCGGGAGGCGCGGCCGGAGGGGACGCAGGTCGCGATGGCGCACCGCCGGGCGGACGTGCGGGGGCTCAACGCCGAGATCCGCGGCGCGCTCCAGGAGCGGGGTGCGCTGGCCCGGGGCGAGGAGGCCGGGGAGCGGACGTATCAGACCAACGACGGCGCGCGGGCGTTCGCACCCGGCGACCGGATCGTGTTCCTGGAGAACAGCCGGACGCTCGGGGTGAAGAACGGGATGCTCGGCACGGTGGAGCGAGCCGAGGACGGGCAACTGACGGCCCGGCTCGACGGCGCCGGCCGGGACGGGGAAGAGCGCCGGGTGAGCGTACCGGTGGCCGACTACCCGGCGATCGACCACGGCTACGCGACGACGATCCACAAGACGCAAGGGGCGACGGTGGACCGGGCGTTCGTGCTGGCCTCGGGCACGATGGACCGGCACCTGACCTACGTGGCGATGACCCGACACCGGGACGCGGTGCAGCTGTATGCCTCGACGGAGGAGTTTGCGGGCTTGGCCGCCGGTGAGGGTGGGCGGACCCACAGCCAAGCCGAGGGGGGGGCGTCGCCGGCTTATCGTGGACTGGAGGCGCGGCTGTCGCGCTCGGGGGCGAAAGCGACGACGCTGGATTACCCGGAGGTGGACGCGGCGGGGCCGGACGCCGAGGGAGCGATGCAGGGCTTCGCCGAGCGGCGGGGGATCGCGGCGATGCTCGGCATCCGGAGCGGGATTGCAGTCCGCAGGGAGCCAGGGGCGGAGCCCAATGCTGCGCAGGTGCGGACCCTGGAGCCCTTCGGGGCGCCGTCCGATCCGGAGACCGTGCACGACCGGGGCGCGGCGGGTGCGGCCCGGCAACCACGACGCGGCTTGTTCGCGGGGCTGAAGCTCGGGCGTGGCAGGCCCACCGGGCAACCCGCGTCCGGGCACGGTGCGCCGGTCGAGCCGGAGGGGCAGAGGCCCGCCCCCCGCAAGCGGGGGATGTTCGACGGGCTGCAGCTCGATGCCGGCCGCCGGGCTGCCTCGGAGCGGGTGGAGGAACGGCCGGCCGCGGTTGCGGAGCGCGACCGTCTGGCGGCGCGTCTGCGACCGCTGTCGGCGTTCGAGGCGGCGCTCGACCGCTACGCCCGCGCCAGCGGCAGCGTCGAGCGGCACAGGCGCGAGGGCCTGCCGGTGCTAGAGGCGCAGACGCGCGAGCTGGCGGCGGCGGGGGAAGCGCTGGACGCGGTGCGGCCGGGATCGCACGCCCTGCTGCGCTCGGCGCTGACGCATGATTCGGAGACGACGGGGGCGATGGTGGGGCTCGCCGGCCCGGAGCGGGTCGAGCGGCTCGCGGCCGGGCTGGAGCGGGAGCGCGCGGCGCTGGCCGACCCATCGGTGCGGGCGGAGCGCTTCGTACGGCGCTGGCAGGATCTGCAGGGGCAGCGCGCGGCCTTGCAGCACCGTGAGGCCCGGGCCGAGGTCGAGGGTGAGATCCGGGCGATGGGCGAGACGCTGGAGCGCGATCCGGAGGTGGTGGCGATGTTGAGCCCGCGTCGGAGGGAGCTGGGGATCGCGCTCACCGTGCAGGAACGACAATGGGAGCTGGCACGCAGCCGCGGCCAGGGCCTCGGCTTGGGGCTGTAAGAGGAGACGGCATGCGGAACGGAGACGATCGTGGCGGCGGTCAGAACCTAGATGTTTGATCCCTCGGTGTGGTGGTACGATTGAGCATCACGCGGCGAGGGATGCGCTATGGGCCAAATTCTTCACGGCAGCGCCCGCACGACGGAGGCAGTCCGTCGCGCGATACAGCTCCGTCAAGAAAGCGTGAGAGCGGCGGCTAAACGCTACGGCGTCAGCCCGACGACGATCCAGAAGTGGCGTGATCGGGAGACGACGGCCGACGCGGCCATGGGTCCGAAGGAGCCGCGCTCGACCGTTCTGACACCGGAGGAGGAGGCGATCGTCGTCGCTTTCCGGCGGCATACCCTGCTGCCGCTGGACGACTGCCTCTACGGTTTGCAGCCCACGATCCCCCATCTGACCCGCTCCAGCCTGCACCGGTGCCTGCAGCGGCACGGCATCAGCCGCCTGCCGGAAGTCGAAGGCGACAAGCCCGAGAAGAAGCGCTTCAAGCAATATCCGATCGGCTACTTCCATATCGATATCGCACAGGTCAGCACCGAAGAGGGCAAGCTGTACCTGTTCGTGGCGATCGACCGTACCAGCAAGTTCGCCTTCGTCCATCTTGTCGAGAGTGCTGGCAAGATGGAGGCGGCGCAGTTCCTGCGTGATCTGATCATGGCGGTGCCCTACCGCATCCACATCGTCCTGACGGATAACGGCATTCAGTTCACCAACCGCAAGAAGGATACCTATGCCTTCGCGCACATCTTCGGCCGCGTCTGCGCAGAGAACGACATCGAGCACCGGCTAACCAAGGTGAACCATCCCTGGACCACGGATGAGGTTGAACAGTCCCTTTGTTGCGATCCGTACTATTTTGTTGCCGCCCACGGGCGACCGTGTGACGAAGAGCCGGGTTCGAGGTGCAAGCCTGGCCGCGCCGTCTTCAGAGTCGCTCCTCCTTTGCGGCGCCCGTGGGTACGCGTCGCCCACGCCGGCTCCAGCCCTCGGTCAGGTGTCGGTAGGCGACCTCCGCCTGCTCGACACGCCGCCGCTCCTCCTGTCGGACGCGGGTCAGGTTGTAGGCGTAGGCCGTTCCGCGCTGACCACGCCGTGCCGGCTCGCCCGAGCGCAGCTCCAGTTCCCGCAGCTTCTTGGCGTGGAGCGCCGGACGCACCCAAGCGTAGTCCTCGCCCCGCGTGAGCAGGTGCCAGATGATCACCGCCAGCTTGCGTGAGACCGCCACGGCCGCGACGTGAGGCCCACGCCGCGCCGACACGCGCTGGAAGAAGGCGCGCAGTGGACCGGGCCCCCGCACGGCCTGCCAGGCCGCCTCGACCAACATCGTGCGGGCGTGGCTGCGCCCCTGCTTGGTGATGCGTCCATGCCGTGGCTTGCCGGATCCGGACTGATGCACGCTCGGGTTCAGCCCAAGATAGGCCACGAGCCGATCCGGGCCGGCGAACCGCGCCACGGGTCCGATGGCGGCGATCAGCCCGACTGCGACCACCAGGTCGATGCCTGGGATCGTCATCAGCCGCGTGACGTTCGCGTCGGCGCGCGCCTCGCGCGCCAGTTCACGCTCGACGACCTTCACGTCCTCGCTCAGCCGGTCGTACTCACGCAGGTGCCGGGCGACGGCATCGCTCTCGTCGCCGGGCAGCGGCTGTGCCAGCAGCCAGGTCCGTCCCCGCGGCCCGAACAGATCGGCGTGGGGACAGGGCGGCACTAGATGCGCATGCAGGATCGACTGCACCATCGTCTTCAGCCGCGTCCGCTGCCGGACGATCTGGGTGCGGCGTGTGACCTGGCGCCGGAGCGCAAGCGTTGCCTCGTCCGGGATCCAGACCTCTGGCAGAAAGCCACTGGCATAGAGCCGCGCCAGCACGGTCGCGTCGATGACGTCGGTCTTGATCCGCGCCTCGGCGATCAGCCGCACCTGGCGCGGGTTGGCGATCACCACCCGACCGACATGCGGCCGGATCACCTCCGCGACCGCGCTGGCGTTGCCGGTCGCCTCCACGACGACATGGTCGTCGTGCGTCAGCGTCTTGGCGAACGCCGTCAGGTGATCGCGCGTCATGCCGATCCGACCAAGACGCCGGGCCGCGCCGTTCTCCAGCATTACCGCCTCGGCGAAAACGCGGTGGATGTCCAATCCCACAACCCGCATGAGCCTGTCTCCTCGTCTCGATTGCGGGAGCTGGCGGGCAACACGGCAACTACGGATCCGCGCTCGCAGCGCATCCGGGCGAGCCGCAGGGGCGGCCAGATAACGGCTCGGGCTCGCAGCCCATCGTCTAAGGGTCGGCCTGCCCGCACGCACGTGCTCCCGGTGCCCCGTGTCCCGGATGGGCTCACCATAGCGCCGATCCGAAGATCAGCGGAACGCGAGGGCACCGAGGGTCATCATGCCGGATAACGGCCAGGTCGAACGGATGAACCGCACGATCAAGGATGCGACGGTCAAGCGCTACCATTACGACAGCCACGATCAGCTCAGAGATCACCTCCAGCTCTTCGTGGATGCCTACAACCACGCCCGCCGCCTCAAGACGCTACGCGGCCTGACACCCTACGAACGCATCTGCCAAGCCTGGACCAAAGAGCCCGAACGCTTCAGAGTCGATCCGTCGCACCACATGCCGGGACCGTACAGCTAGACCCGAAGTTCGCCGAGGCCGACGCGGCGGACGACGATGCGAGCGCGGCCTTCGCGGCGCTGCGAGCGACGGTGGAGGGATTGGCGGCCGATCTCGGCGGGGAGATGGGGGTGATCCGCCGCGGGGTGGAGGCGGCCTTCGACCGGTTCGAACGGCAGGGCGCGGTGGTCGATTACGGGACCGACCTCGCCCGGCTGACCCAGGGGCTCGCGACGGTGGGCGAGCGGCTGCGGGCGGTGGAACAGTCGCCGCTGCTGCGCCACAGCGCGGAGCACTACGCCCGGGTGATGGAGAGCCGCGCCGAAGGGCTCGTCCAGATGGCCGTGCAGGGGTTGGAGCGGCAGACGAAGAACATGGAGCGTGTGCGGGGCCAGCTCGCGGCGCATGTCGAGGGCGTGCGGGAGCGGCGGCGGCAGAACCTGTGGCTCGGCGGTGTCGGTGGGGCGGCCTTCCTGGGCGGGGTCCTGGCGGTGCTGTTCCTGCCGCGGGTGCTGCCGAGCTCGGTGGAGATGAGCGTCGCCGCCACGGTGCTGAACGCCGACCGCTGGAGGGCCGGGGGGACGCTGATGCAGGCGGGCAGCCCGGTGGGCTGGCAAGGGATTCTCGATGCGAGCCGCTTGGTCCAGGTCAACAGAGAGGTGCTGTCCGGGTGCCGGGAGGCGGCGGCGAAGGCCGGGAAGGAGCAGCGTTGCACGCTCATCGTGTCGGTGCCGGCGCAGTAGGTTCGGGGTCTTGCAGCGGCGGTCGCCTTCGGTCCGTTGTAGCCCTGATCGACGAAGGCCTTCTCCACACGCCTGTCCGCTTCGGTCAACAGCGCGTCCGTTCGGGAGGCGGGGCTGCTTGGTGCCAATCGCGTCCCGATGCCGCCGCAGGCGGCGCATCCGACGGCCCGGCGAACCGGCACCGGCTCCGAGCAGCGTATGCCGACGGCGCGGGCGAGCGCCGTGTCGAGCGGGGTCGGCGCGGCACAGTCCGGGCAGAGGCGGCGCACGAGGCGCTGGGCCAGGGCGCCGCGCACGGTCGAGGCGACAAGGTAGGGCTCGGCTCCCATGTCGACGAGGCGCGGCAGGGCGCCGACGGCGGTGTTGGTGTGGACGGTGGCGAGGACGAGATGGCCGGTGAGTGCGGCCTGGATCGCCACGGCGACGGTCTCGCGGTCGCGGATCTCGCCGACCATCACCACGTCGGGGTCCTGGCGCAGCACCGCCCGCAACGCGCCGGCGAAGTCGAGGCCGATCTTGCGGGCGACCTGGATCTGGTTGACCCCGTCGAGATGGTGCTCGATCGGATCCTCGACGGTGACGATGTTGCGGCTCGGCCCCGTGAGTTCCTTGAGCGCGGCGTAGAGCGTGGTGGTCTTGCCCGATCCGGTCGGCCCGGTGACGAGGATCAGGCCGTGGGGGGCCGCGAGCGCCCGGCGCAAGCTGGCGACGACGGGGGCGGACAGGCCGAGCGCCTCGAACTCGAGGGCGACGGCGGAGCGGTCGAGGACGCGCAGGACCGCGCCCTCGCCGTGGGCGTGGGGCATGGTGGCGACGCGCAGGTCGATCTCCTGGCCGCGGGCGCTGACGCGGATGCGCCCGTCCTGGGGCAGGCGGCGCTCGGCGATATCGAGGCCGGCCATGATCTTGATGCGCGAGACGACAGAGGCGTGCAGGCCGGCCGGCGGCGGTTCGGCATCGCGAAGAATGCCGTCGATGCGGTAGCGCAGGCGCGATCCGACCCGGCTCGCGGTGAGGTGGATGTCGGAGGCCTTGGTCTCGATGGCGTGGTCGATGACGGCGTTGACGAGGCGCACGACCGGGGCGTCGCTGGCGCGGTCGCGCAGGCGCTCGACGTCGAGGCCGACCGCCTCGTCGGAGGCGGCGGGTGTGGCGGCCTGGAGGGTGTCGTCGGGCAGACCCTTGAGCCAGGCATCGAGGTCGCCGGCGCGCACGAGGCGCAACTCGACCGCGAGGCCGGTGCGGGCGGCGACGGCGGCAGGGGTGAAGCCGTCGAGGGGATCCTCGACGGCGAGGGTGAGGACGCCGCCGGTGATGTGGAGGGGGGCGCAGCGGGCGTGCCGGAGGAAGGCGGGCAGCAGGCTGTCGGCGCAGGGCGGTGGCGTGGGGAGATCGGCTGCGGCGATGGCCGGGATGCCGGTGACATCGCTCCAGGTCTGGACGATGAGGTCGTCGGAGACGAGGCCGAGACGGTTGAGGGCCTGATCGACGCGAGAGCCGCTCTCGTCGGCCGCGCGTTTTGCCCGTTCGAGGGTCTGGCGGCTGATGGCACCAGATGCGATGAGCCGCTCAGCAACTGCATTTTGATAAGTTGACATCATTGTTGATAATTAGTTGTTCACAGCATAAGTTTTAGATTCGGACGTAATTTTGATACGTGCTTTCGGATAATTTCTGGCGCATTTATATAAATATTAATCTTCCAATGCGGGAGGTGGCCTTCAGATTGAGATCGAACTGTAGATTTATATCAAGCATTGTCGCGGATAAATTCGCAATATAGACCATCAAATTCCAACAATAGCGATCCCGTCTCAGTAAAAAAGAAAGTAGTATATTCAGTCTTTGGAGCCGATGGCTGGGTAGTTACAATTTTATTACCGGACACATAATAGGATAATTTAATTATCTGATCCGCTTCATCGCCTTCGATCTTATAGATTAAGTTTCCATCTTCATAGAATTCAACTTTTACCCTCCCAAACCTCAACATTGCTTTATCATCTTCGGCATTGATAAGCCATCTACCAATCAGCCTCAACTTTCAGCCTCCAAATTTTTTAGTTTCATTAGAAATCTTTGCCTTTGTAAATTTGTGAGGCCGGGAGACTGGCCCGTCTCCCAAAGCTGGATCAATTCCTTATTGTCAAAAAATTTTTCAACATACGGCACTGCATTACAAAAGATTAACTCCGATAACTATGGATTTTATCTAATAACTATTCAATGTAATCTTCGAATTCCCACTTTCCATATCTGCCTAATCTCTCGGCAGCTTCCTGCCAACTTGAGGCCGCGCAATTTAATGCGATATCAATTAGGAATTTTTTTATAACGTCAATGTCAAATCTGGTCGTAATAAAGTAATGTCTCCCCGAAAAAATGCCATTATTAGCCTCTAACTCGATCCAAGATGGGTTGCACACCAATATATCGAATGATTCGTCTCCTTCTTGACCATGGATTCCATACATCGCTTGTATCAAGATACAATATGGATCATTTTTGAATTCCTCTTCAAATTCAAGAATATCTTTATCCGGAGAATGGATGCGTTTTAGTTCTGGGATTACTAATTTCATGGAAAGATATCCAAATGTCCATTGATTTGCCGCTGACCACCTGGTCGCAACCTTTGTTCAAAATTTGCCTGCGTTTTGCCAATCCTCGGCTTATTTGAAGGCGGTCGGTATTGACGGAGTCCGTCGGCGCTTATGAGTGTTGTGCCATCCGTGGAAGAAACTCTATGCCCTGGCCCCACCCATGATTCACCCAAGCGCTGAGCATCTTGTGCCGTCAGATATGGAATACGAGTACTAGACAGCATCGGAGGTAGACCATGAGCGTCAAAGAGAGAAAGTTTTCAATCAATATTGAAAAAATTGATGAAAAAAATTCTTATAATATTGTTTTTGACTATAATTCGAGGCCAAATTTTTTGATCGGCAACGATATGTTTCCAGGTAAAATAATTTCTGACGGCGCAAATGGACTATCAAAAGGGTCGGCATTAGCAATCGCTATTTTGGACTCGGATACAAAACCTGCAAATATTATAAAAGGGATTCAAATTGAATTGAGAGATGGTCCGATCAAGACGTTATGCACTGGAATATTAGATGTAGTAATCGAATAATTCCGACGCAATCAACAAATTCGATCAATCGAACCGGAAAATGAAATGCAATGTCGCTGCGCGCAGGCGAGCCATACATATCCCTGCCCTAGTGGTGTGAGTTGGAAGTTTCCTTGCGGTTTTGTCGCGCGAGCACCATGTGGCGGCCTTCTACGAGGAGGTCGCTACGATGGCCCGTGGTCCCAAGCCAGCGCACCTTGATCTGACCGGGGATGAGCGCACGCGGCTGCAAGGCCTGGTGCGCCGTCGCAATGTCGGCCAGGCTCTCGCCCAGCGTGCGCGCATCGTGCTGGCCTGCGCTGAGCCGGGTTCGACCAACAGCGGCATCGCTCGTGCGCTCGGCGTCAGCCGCATGAGCGTCACGACATGGCGCACCCGTTTCCTGGCGCACCGCCTCGACGGTCTCGTCGACCTGCCCCGGTCCGGCGCTCCGCGCCAGGTCGCGGATACCGAGATCGAACAGATGATCACGCGCACCCTGGAGAGCCAGCCGGAGAACGCCACCCACTGGTCGACACGCGCCATGGCCCGGCGGGTCGGCATGAGCCAGACCATGGTCTCGCGGATCTGGCGTGCCTTCGGGCTGCAGCCGCACAAGATCGAGGCCTTCAAACTGTCGACCGACCCGGCTTTCGTCGACAAGGTCCGGGATGTCGTCGGCCTCTACATGGCCCCACCGCACCGCGCCGTGGTGCTGTGTGTCGATGAGAAGCCGCAGATCCAGGCGCTGACCGGCACCGCGCCGGTGATGCCGATGCGCCCCGGCCAGCCCGAGCGCCAGACCCACGACTACCGACGGGCTGGTACGACCGACCTGTTCGCGGCGCTCGACGTACAGGCCGGTCGCGTCATCGGCCCTTGCGCACGGCGTCATCGCTCCATCGAGTTCCGCGCCTTTCTCGATCAGGTCGAGGCCGATGTGCCGAAGGATCTCGATGTGCACCTGGTTCTCGACAACGCGGCCACACACAAGACCAAGCTCATCCACGACTGGCTGCTGAAGCGTCCGCGCTGGCACCTGCACTTCACGCCGACCTCGGCCTCTTGGCTCAACCTCGTCGAGGGCTGGTTCGCGCTGCTGACGCGGCGCCAGCTTCAACGCGGCGTGTTCGAGACCACGGGCGATCTTGAAGCCGCCATCCACGCCTACATCGACCAGACCAACGCCGAGCCGAAGCCGTTCGTCTGGACCAAGTCAGCCGACGCCATCCTCGCCAGCATCAAACGCTTCTGCCAACGAACTTCCAACTCAGACCACTAGCACTACCTGGGCACTTTGAGGTCAGACGGCAGCCGGAAGCGTCGCTGACAGTGCGGGCATTGCACGGGCGGGATGACCGCCACGAACAAGCGACCGATGATGGCCTGACGCACGGCGGGCAGGCTCGGAGACGGTGGCGGGCCCGGTAGGCCGGCCACCTTTTTTCCCCCTCTCCGTCCGGTCGGGTCCTGTGAGACGGAGGTGTTGCAGATAGGCGCAGGCGATGCACGTCATCAGCGCGTGCCGGTGCAGGCCGGTCCAGGAGCGGCCCTCGAAGTGGTCGAGGCCGAGTTCTTCCTTCATCTGCTGGTGGGCCTGCTCGCAGACCCAGCGCGCCTTGATCGTGCCGGCCAGGATGCGCCGGGTCGTGCGGGGCGGCAGGTTGGTCAGATAGAATTTGCGTTCGCCAGAGGTGCGCCACTCGCCCACCAGCCAGACCTCCTCGCCCGGCAGATGGCGGTTGTTGCCCCAGATCGGAGCGGGTGAGACCGAGGAAACTCGAGCGCCGGTTTTGCCGAGCGCGCGGCTTAGATGGCTCCGCCCACTCCCTCTGATCCCATCATGAGGCGGCACGCGCCGACCTCGGAGAGAAGCAAGAACTCCGCAGGACCGTTCACGCACTGGATAGAGATGAGCACGCAGGGGAGTTGACCGATGAGTCCCGAATAGAGAAGTTTTCCGAGGCGACGTCCGCCAGCACCTGCTTCTCCAGGGACAGGTCGGCCACGAGCCGCCGCAGCCGCGCGTTCTCGATCTCCAAGTCCTTCATCCGCCGGACCTGATCCGTCTTCAGGCCGCCGAACTCCTTGCGCCAACGGTCGTACGTCACCTCGGTCACACCGAGGGCGCGGATCACGTCGGCCACGCTCTGGCCCTGCGCAATCAGCACGTCCGCCTGCCGCAGCTTGGCGACCACATCCTCCGGCTTGTGCCTCGTCGTTCCCATCTATCCGTCCTCGTCCTGGCCTGCAGGCCATACCTCAGGGCGGACCACTTCGATGGGGGCGGATCACTTGCGAAATATACAAATTTCGGTTTTCAGTTATTATAATTATTCATCTAAAATTTCCGATACAACACTTTCGCAGTTTTGGGGAAAAACTACGCTGAAATCATGATTTACATAAGTAGATCCTGGAGGCAATTATAGTAACGTGGTATTTTCGGGCCTCCTCCAATCCATGACTGCAGTTTGAAGAATATCTAAGTATATATTGCAGATTTCCTTATCATTTAAAAATGGAATATCGCTATGTATCAAGGTCACTGATTTGGTTTTCACCCAGCTAAGATCTCGGAGTGAATCAAGAAGTGCATCCCAGTTGAACCCAAAGTAATCAGGGGGCAATCCAGTTGATAAAAAAATTTATACAAACTTTTTTCATCTTTTAATTTAGCTGGGACGAAATATAAAGACTCATTACCATCATTTTCGACCATGTGATCTCTATTATATATAAATAATCTGCTCATGACCCCTCCTTTTTATGGACTCAGTCGAATGAATGTCGTGTAATGATCGGGCGTATAGAACAGTTCTCTACCATTTCCTGAAACAATGCGCTGAGGACCAGCGCCATTAAGGCCAGGTGTAGGATGTACCCACTCTGTGTAATATCCAGACGGATCCGGCGAGCCCGCAGTCGCGGCGAGACATTTCCGAGTGTGAGGGCACTCTTCATGCCTTGCGCGAGAATGAGTGCGACCGCGGCCCGACTGGAGGAGAGGCTGACCGTCGTCACGCGCGCCCAGGGTATCCAACTCGGACGTACCGAGGGTGCGAACCTCGATCTGATGCCATTCCTCACCCAAACCGATCGGGACATCCTCCGCCAAGCGTTCGACAGCGGACGGCTGCCGCTCGACGACCAGCGGCTCGTACATCTCCGGCCATACATGTCGTTCGACGCATCCTACTACCGGTTCGCCGGAAGGGTTCATGGACGCGAGGGCGGAGTGACTTTGGAGAGACAGCTCATGGCCGAGCTCTCCGTGACGCGCCCTCATGTTCGAGCGATCAGTGGTACGTGGCTCAGACACGAGCATACGGATTTCTGTGAGTGGTAAGGTTCGTTCCACTCACGAACAGCTTTCCATCCATCCTCCCTGGCGTGGCTCTTTTCGTAAGCCGGTAACTCGGGCTCTGGCTTCGGGGGTTTAGATCTGTCTTGGATGGTTATTATGTAAATAAAACGAACGTTTTTCTGACAAGCCGCAGTGGCGCCGCGTCGTGTAAATGTCAGCGCTGATTGGCACCGCCTGTCAGCGGTAAATGGCACTCGGCGCGGCCGGGTTTGGTGGAAAGTCGCTGTAGGTGGATATCGTCAAACGGCACCGAAGTCAGTTATACGGAACGAATGCGAAGCTTCCGCAGCAGCCGTCGGGCTAATTCTCGTTCATATTCAGAAATGAAAACCGAACTCTCGGCAGCAGCCAAGCAACGGACCGCAGCCTGCACGTCGCGCTGTACTCCCCGCCCTCTCAAATAACATTTCGCCATGTCAAGCTGCGAGCTTCCGTCTCCGGTATTCGAGACGCGCTGGAACCAGCGGAACATCGTTCGCCAGTCCTTTCGCTCGCGATAAAGGATCGCGATGTTTAATCCTGCCACGACGTTTCGCTCCTTACGCCAAGCGCGCTGATATAACCGCATCGCCGTAGCCTTATCGGCCTCGACGCCTGTGCCAGTGTCGAACAGGTAGGCCAACCGACAGAGACATTCGACATTGCCGAGAGCGGCACCTCGCTCGAAAGCCTTGAGGGCGTGTGCGAGATTGCCCGCCTCTTCAGCGGCATCGCCGATCCGGAAGAGGGCACTTGTGTCTATCATCAAGCCGCCTTCGCCGGTGTGACCGGCTGCCGCCCGAGTGTCCGATACACGGTAGGCCGCGAGATTGAGAACAGCTCGGCAAGATCACTGATCGAGTAGTCGTCGGTGTCGTACATGCGGCGCAGCTCCTTCTGCTGCCGATCGGACAGCTTGGGCTTCTTGCCGCGTAGCTTCCCCTTGGCGCGCGCGACCGCCATGCCCTCGCGGGTCCGCATCCGTATCAGGTCCGCTTCGAACTCGGCGAAGGTGGCGAGTATGTTGAAGAACAGCTTGCCCATTGGGTCGGCCGGATCATGGACGCTGGCGCCGAGCTGAAGCTTCACGCCACGGGCGGAGAGGCCGTCCCCGATCGCTCGCGCGTCCGGCACGGATCGCGCGAGCCGATCGAGTTTGGGCACCACCAGCGTGTCGCCGCTCCGCACGGCGGCGAGCGCCTGGTCGAGGCCGGGCCGATCCCGGTTCGTGCCGGTGAACCCCTTGTCGGTATAGATGCGATCGGCCGCGACTCCGAGCTTGAGCAGCGCATCATGCTGGGCGGCGAGGTCCTGTTTGTCGGTCGAGCAGCGGGCATAGCCGATCAGCGTGTGCGTCATGGGCCAGACTGTAACGTATAAGGCCCCGTCACCGCAAAACATATGGTACCATCTATGTGAGACTCGGCTTTCGGCTGTTTTGCGTGGGTCAGGCAACCGACCGGAACGGGTCCGCTGAACGATCCCCTTGCGGACAGGTTGATTGCACGGCGGCGGCATCAATCATGGAATGACGACTCAGGATGGAGATCCGTCATTGGGCTGCATCCTGAAACCGACATTCAGCTCCGCGCACTTTTCAGTCATTGAGAGCCTCCTGATTATTTGGTGAAAGCCGACCAGCCCAGACGGATCACCGAAAGCGTCATCGTACGATCACAACCTCGGATCCACAGGCTCGGACTCGAGCGCCAAGACACCAAACACACATTCGTGGACGCGCCGGAGAGGCTCACGCGCGATGAAACGGTCGAGGGCTTCCAGGCCAAGTGCGAACTCCCGAAAAGCCATCGAGCGTTTGGCACCGAGGCCGCGTTGGCGGAGCCGGTGGAGATGGTTCGGGCTGTCGTAGTCCGGGCCGTAGATGATGCGCAGGTACTCGCGGCCCCGGCATTTGATCGCGGGCTGCGTCACCCCGCGCCGGCCCCGTGCCAGGAACGCGCCCGGCTTCACGACCATCCCCTCGCTGCCTTCGGCCGTCAGGTCGAGCCACCAACGGATGCCGCGCTCGACATCCGCCTCGCTGTCGAGGTCGATGGGGAGCACGCGGGTGGCCTTGAAGAGCGGGTCGGCCTCGGCCAGCCGGACAAGCTGCCCCATGTGCCAGGAATGTGGCTTGTCGCTGTGGACCTGTTTTTCGCTGGCCAAGAGATGGAAGGGCGCGATCTTCAGGTCGTCGATGCTGGTCACGGGCCAGGCGTAGCGACGCACGACAGAGGCATAGGCCTCCGCGCTGGCGAGGCGGCCGGCCGTTTTCTCAGCCAGAGCGTCCAGCGGGAGACCTGCGCTGGCGGCACGCTGGAGCGCATCCCGAGCCGCACCGAGCCCAATCCGCGCGGCCGCGCCGGTCGGACCGTATTGCGAGGCAATGAGCGCCTGCGCCTTGGCCGACCACGGCATGATCTCGGCATCGAGCAGCATCCAATCCGACCCGAGCTCATCGAACACTCGGCTGGCGGCCAGCGCATCGCGCGTCCGCGCAAGAACCGCGTCGCGCTGTGCCGGATCGTGGAAAAAGGCCCGGCCGGAGCGGGTATAGACGGCCCCGATCTCGCCGCTCGTCACCCCGAAGCGGGCACGCGCGGCATCCGCATCACGGCAAACGACCATGAGGGCGCGCGACCCCATGTGCTTTTCCTGGGCGACGACCTCGCGGATGCCCTCGCGGCGGTAAAAGTCGAAAGCCTCGCGGGGATGCTCCAGGAAGCCATCCTCCGTCGAGGTCTCGGAGGGCGACATGGTCGGCGGCAGGTAGATCAGCCACTTCGGGTCGATGGCGAAGCGGCTCATCACCTCCAGCGCCGCCGCCGTGTTCTCCTCGCGGATCGTGACGGAGGGCTGGAGCCGGGTCGTGATGATCCGCTTGCCCGACACGTCGGCGAGGTCGAGGAGATCGTCCAGCTCGGCCTGTTGGCTGATCGCTCCGGGCGCCGGGGCGCCGGAGGCGAGCGGTCGCGCCGGCTCGGAATAGACCCGCGCCGCCGGGACGGAGACGATCTCCATCTCGGGGTAGCGCAAGGCCGTGAGCCCCCCGCCGAACACGCAGCCCGTGTCGATGCAGAGCGTGTTGTTGAGCCAAGCTGCCTCGACCACGGGCGTGTGGCCGTAGACGACCTTCGTGCTTCCGCGATACTCGGCCGCCCAGTTCTGTCGGACGGGCAGACCGAACACGTCGGTCTCGCCCGTCGTCTCGCCGAACAGGCAGAAGCCCCGGATCGTGCCGGAGGCGCGGCCCTGCATCTCTTCCTTGATGCCGGCATGGGCGACCGCGAGCCGGCCGCCATCCAGCAGATAATGGCTGACGAGGCCGCCGATGAAGCCCTTCGCCCGTGCCCGGAAGGCGTCGCCCTGCCGGGCGAGGTCGTCGATGGTGGCTTGAAGCCCGTGCGCGACCTTCACGTCGCGGCCGGCCAGCCATTTCTCGACCTTGGCCTCGTGGTTGCCGAGGACGCAGAGGGCGACGCCGCCTTCGATCATGTCCATGGCGAGGCGCAGGCTGTCCGCCACGCGCGGTCCGCGATCCACGAGGTCGCCGACGAAGACGGCCTTGCGGCCGACCGGGGCGGTGACCTGATAGCGCGGCTCGCCAGCCTCCTCGCGGCGCTCGATCCCGTACCCGAGCCGGGCCAGCAGGGCCTCCAGTTCGTCGGCGCAGCCATGCACGTCGCCGATGATGTCGAACGGGCCGGTCTCGTCGCGGCGGTCCGTCCACAGGCGCTGGCGGCTCACCGCGGCGCCGTCGATCTCGTCGGCCGACTTCAGATGGTGGACCTGCCTGAAGCCCTCGCGCGCCAGCCCGCGCAGACCGCGACGGAGCGCCGACATCTGGTTGCGGACGACATGGGGCCCGAACGCACGGTCCGGCCTATCGGCATTGCGGCTGCGGCAGACATCCTCGCCGGGATCGAGCACGATGGCGACCGAGAGCGCATGGAAACGGCGCGCGACCTCGACGAGCTTCTTGCGATCCTCCGGCCGCACGTTGGTGGCATCGACGACCACGAGGCGGCGGCCTTTGAGGCGCAGCTCCAGGATGGTCTGGAGCAATGCGAAGGCGTCCGGTGTGGCCGCCTGGTCGTTCTCGTCGTCTGCGACGAGGCCGCGACAGGTGTCCGACGAGACGACCTCGGTCGGCCGGAAGTGGCGGCGCGCGAAGCTGGATTTCCCCGAACCCGATGCCCCGATGAGGACGATCATCGAGAACTCGGGAACGGCGATCTGCCGTCCCGCCATGGGGGCCGTCGCGTCGCTCATCGCGCGAACACCGCGAGTTGTCCGGGCGCACCGAATTCCGGATGCTCGTCTCCGACCCCTTCGAAGCGGACGCCGTAATCATGCTCCGCGGCGACGCGCTGCGCCCAGTCCCGGAATTCCCGACGGCCCCATTCGAAGCGATGGTCGGGATGCCGGAACGATCCGGCGGCCAACCCCTCGAACAGCACGTTGTGATCGCGGTTCGGCGTGGTGACGATCACGGTCGCGGGACGCGCATCCCCGAACAACGCGCGTTCGAGATGCGGAAGCCGATCCGGCTCGAAATGCTCGATCACTTCGACCAGGGCAGCGGCCTCGAAGCCGCGCAGGCGCGTGTCGCGATAGATGAGCGAGCCCTGCAGGAGCATCAGCTTCCGCTTCTGTACCGCCGGCAGGTCGGCGAACCGAGCGTCGGCACGGGCCAGTTCCTGGCTGGACACCTCGACCCCGACGATATCCGCGATGGCCGGATTACGTATGAGGCGCGCGATCAGCTTGCCGTCGCCGCAGCCGAGATCGAGCACCCGCTTGGCCCCCGTCTGCGCGATCAGCTCGGCCACGCGGTCCAGCCGCCGCTCGTGCAGACGAAGCGGACGCTCGATGACGGTCTCGGCCACGTCGCCCCGCGAAGGATCGAGCTGCCCTTCCGGTCCCGCCTCGTCCGGGACGAGTTGGGCCAGCGCCGCCTTGATCAGGTAACCCCGCCGCTTGAGATAGCGGGCCGTGATGAGGTCGCGCTCGGGATGGGCTGCGAGCCAGCCCTCTCCCCGCGCCAGCAGCTTCTGCAGTTCGTCCTCACCGACGAAATAGTGCTTCCGGTCGTCGAGAACCGGCATCAGCACGTAGAGATGCGTCAGGAGGTCGGAGAGGCGCGCGGTGCCGGACAGCCGAAGCGTCACATAGGGAGCCTCACCCCAATCCGGCCTCTCCGGATCGAGACGATGCCGCGTGACGGCGACGTCGTAACCGAGGGGTTCGAACAGCCGTCCCACGAGTTCCGTCGCCCCGCGCACCGGGAGCGGCGTGACCTCCGCCACGAGCGGGATCGCCCGGTCGGCAAGAGCCTGTCGCTCACGGCTCCGGCCTGCCATGGCCTCGCGGATACCACGTGCGATCGCGACACTCAGGAACGACGAGGCCGCATAGGGGCGGTCGTTCACATACTGGTCCAGCAATCCGTCGCCCTTGCCTTGGCGGCCTCGGACCAGAGCGATGGGATCGATGTCGAGCGTGATCGCGAACTCGCAGCGCTGCGCGGTCGACTCAGGATAGAACATCACGGCCTGCCCGAAGCCGAGGTCGATTTCATGCACGCGCTCTGGGTTCTTGTGCAGGAGGAATCCGAGGTCGGTCGCAGGCTGGTGCGATGTGGCGATGGAGAGGAACACGGGACACTCGCAAGGAAAACGGTTGGTTGTGTAGCGCGTCGCTCTTCGACCTGCGAGAGGGGGCGATCCTGGATGGCTGATTGACCTTGCCCCCTGGGTTGCCCTCGTTCTGAAGCTAGCTGTTCAGTCCCTTTGTGTGGTGGGACGCCTGAGACCGCATGGAGGGACGCGCTATGGGACAGGTTCTCCACGGCAGCGCCACGACGACAGAGGCGATCCGTCGGGCAATCCAAGCTCGTCAAGAGAGCGTGAGAGCCGCCGCCAAGCGCTACGGCATCAGCCCGACCACCGTTCAGAAGTGGCGCGGTCGAGAGACGTCAGTGGACGCCCGCATGGGACCGAAGGAAGCGCGGTCCACCGTCCTGGGCTACCAGCCGCCTGCGCCAGAGATCCTCATCTGGCCAGGAGAGCCAAGCGGTTCAGCCCCGTCCTCCGCTCGCCCCGCCATCGTCATGCGACCGACAATGCACTAACTTCACACCTGGGCCACCGAATGGGGGCAGGCCAGTTTCTGGCCTATAATCCGAAAATCAAGAAATACGATTTTGTGCTTCCAGGTTCCTGTCAGGATTGCTGGTGTGATCCTTCATACGTGGCATCTAACCTCTTTCAGGAGGTAGGACGCCGGAGCACTTGCGCTCAACGCGGACCAATTTGCTCGTCAAGGTCATCGGCTAATTGCGAGCGGTAGCCAGTTCCCGCTCCAGAAGCTCCGTTGCACGCTCAAACGTTTCACCGAGGCCCCAACCATTGGCATCCGCGATGCGCGTAAACGCCTCAATTGTCTCAGCCTTCGTCTTAATATTGAACTGGACATTACGGCCTGTTCTACGTCTTCTGAGAGGCGCAGTAGACTCTTCCGGAACAGCCGCTGCCTTGATCGGCTCGCGGCTCCGGAAGCCTGCGGCCTCCGCCGCCTTCTTCGCCTCCTCCGGTTTCGGCTTGTCGTTCACTGCCCGCTTCGGCTTGGCGAAGGCGGCCGGGTCGAAATTTTCAAGCTCGTCGCCGAAGCCGAGCGGTGCGCGTTCCTTTGTGCTCATCACGCTGCCTGCCTTTCAGCGGCAATCGCCTTGAGACGAGCCACGACCTCGCCGGTGAACTCCCGGGCGTTTTGGATTGCCTTGTCGAGGTTGCTGACCTGCGCGCGGTCAAGACCGCCCAGCGTGCCGCCATAGTCGAAGAGATCGCGGTAGGCCGCGCGCTCGACGATCGGCGTCGCGAAGATGTCGATCCCCCCTGCCCTCAACTGCTCTGCCACGTTCCGAAGCGCGCGCGACGTGATCGCCGCGCCGGTGCGCGTCAGAACCACCGCATGGGCGATCTTGCGGCGGGACATCTTCTCCTGGTTCCGGATCAGCCGGAGCATCTTGGCCCCACCCTTGGCGTCCATGCTCGATCCCTGGATTGGGATCACCACGAGGTCCGCCATGCCGATTGCGTTCGACACCATGAGGGACGCCGTGCCCTCAAGGTCGACGATCACAAACTGCGCTTCCTCTTCCGCGGCCTCGATCGCATCGACGACGCTCTCCTCAGTCACGTCGGCTACGATGCGGATGCCGTCCGGCTTGCCCGGCAGCTTCGCCCATTGCGAGATCCACCGCTCCGGATCGGCGTCGATTACGATGACGGCGGCTCCTTTCGCGGCCAGCTCGGTCGCGAGCAGCAGCGCCGTAGTGGTCTTTCCGGCTCCCCCCTTGGGGTTGGCGAAGGCAATGACAGGCATGGCCAATTCCTCGGTCGGGCAAGCGTGGCGGAGCGAATTAATATCTGAAAGGATAACAGATAGCTAACGGCTACCGTTGAGATAGCACATAGCTATCGACTAGCAGTAAGGTACTAGATAGCTAATTAGTAGCTACCAGTTAGCTATCTAGTAACTGAACGCGAGTGGGGATGCTTGCAGCTCGAGGCCCCAATGCGGAAATAAGAATATTTGTGAAAAATTCATATTTTTGCTAGGCTTGGAGTAGGAGGTGCCCATGGCGACGATGACGATTTCCCTGCCCGATCCCATGAAGGAATGGATCGAGGCCCAGATCCGGCAGGGCGACTATGCCAGCACGAGTGACTATGTGCGCGACCTCGTGCGCCGCGACCGCGAGCGCCGGGCCCACCCCGAACTGACGATCGACGATCTCCGCCGCATCGTGGACGACTCCCGCGCCAGTGGCATCAGCCGCCGCAGCGTTCCTGACATCTTGGCCGAGGCCAAGGAGATTGCGAGCGCTCGGGGCGCGTCGCGTGGGTAGCTACCAGCTCACTGTCCGCGCCGACGCCGACATCCTCGACGTGTTCCTCTACGGTCTCACCGAATTTGGGATGGCCCAGGCCGAGCACTATCAGGGCATTCTGGAGCACACCTTTCAGCTCCTGGCCGACAATCCTCGTATGGGCCGGGCTGCCGAGGTGATCGGGGCAGGGGTCCGGCGCCACGAATGCGGCGCACACGTCATCCTCTACGAGGAGGCAACGGACGGCGTCCTGATCCTAGCAGTCGTCCACAGCAGGAGCGTCCGGCGGCTTTCGCTGTGATGGATACCGTATAGCTATCTAGTAGCTACCAAATACGGTTGCGCATCTCTGGCGTCTCTCCATGCCGGGCTGCGTCAGGCGGCATGGGAAGGGGCAGGGCCAAGGGCTCGGTGCCGATACCCGAAGCCGCAGAGACCCTGCGCTTTTGCACCCTCGCCGCAAACCGGATGCTTAGACATCGAGTCTGATAGGCATGGGTCGGCAATGTCTCATTAACTTCCGGCCCAGGTAGGCTCGGCGGTTGACCGAATCTCCCCGAGCCGCCACGGTCGGCGTTTCGGCGCGATCAGCGCCGTCAGGAGCGAAACCGACGCGGTAGAAGCCTGAAAAAGCAACGGCCCCGAAGGCGCCAACCTTCGAGGCCGTG
>NZ_CP006993.1 GCF_001542815.1 Methylobacterium sp. AMS5 | reverse complement strand
CTTATCATTCGGCGCGAGCATTCTCTGGCATCATCTGGAAGCGCGTCGCACGCATACGAAGACCCGAGAACTAACTGCTATATGCTCACTGTCTCAACGAAGACGAAACTAACAAGAATGTAGAGAGATGAGCCAACGCATGACATCAACAATCTACATAGCAGTCTAGGAGTAGATAACGTGTCGCTCAACGCCCCAACAAAGCCGTTCGAGAACACCCGGATGGCAGAGTTCCTCCGCAAGCGGATCGAAGAACTTGCCAACCGCAAGTCCCAGCGTGAGATCGCTGCGCAGGCGGGCTACGAACGACCGAACATTTTCTCCATGTTCAAGTATGGAGACACGAAGGTCCCCTTCGATAAGGTGCCGGCCATCGCCGCGGCCCTAGAAGTCGATCCGGTCTTCCTGCTGCGCCTGCAGCTGGATCAGCCGGGTGGCTTCGATACCCAGACGGTCCAGAAGCTCACCGATCGGATGACCACGGAGAACGAGAAGCTCTCGGTGCTCGATCCCTGGCGCGAGATCGTCGGCAGCGCCGATGTCAAGTTGTCCGTCGAGCAGCGCAAGAGGCTGACCGCCTTTCTCCAGGAGCTTATGGCCGAGCCCAAGAAGGCGGCGAACTCCTGAAGTCGAAGGCAGCCGGCGCGGTCGCGCGCCAGCTGGTGTTGCCATAGGGTCGCACATCCGAATGCGGCCCTTTTTCTGCCTTGAAATGGTCAGTCACTGCTGACTAATACACCCCGCACACCCGAGGAACCGAACGTGTCGAACAACTCCCTTCGTCTCGTCCCCACGCCTGCCGCGATCAGCGCCCCGATGCCGGCCTTCGACCCGAAGATCCATCACGTCACTCAGGAAGAGGCGCTGGAGGCGACGATGGTTCTGGCCGACAAGCGCTTCAATATCATGGGAAGCATCGAGCAGTATTCCGGCGTCCACCCGACGCTCGGGCGTGTCATCATTCTCATCACGTCCAGCAGCGATTCCGTCATCATTCCAGTTCAGTAACCGCTTTTATTTTGTTATCTATTGTCAGTCATCACTGACTGAAGGCACGCACAAGATGAACCAAGAAATCGCGATCCTGCGAGAAGCTGTAGTGACTGTCACTCAGCTCCTCGCGGGCAAGAGGCTGCAAGTCACGCAGCGCGGCTCGCGCGCCTACGTCGCGACGAACCCCAAGACGCTCAAGCCCGAGCGCGTGAACATCCCCTACATCCCCGACAACGCGACCGAAGGCCTGATCCTCGCGATCCAAGGCTTCATCGACCACGAGGTCGGGCACATTCTCCACACCGACTTCAAGTGGAACAAGAAGGCCCAGGACGAGGGCGAGAAGATGCGTTCCTACTGGAACATCTTCGAGGACACCTTCATCGAGCGGAAGCAGATAGAGACCTTCAAGGGCTCCGGCTGGAACCTCAAGAAGCTCCACGAATTCTTCGTCGCCGAGATCACCGAGCCCGCGTTCAAGATGGCCGAGGCCAAGGGCGACGCGGCGACCATGTTCGGCATCATGATGGTGCCGATCGCGCGCGCCTGGTCCGGGCAGACGGTGTTCAAGGACTATCTCGACGCCAAGGGCATCTGGAGCCACCCTGCCCTCAAGGGCAAGATCGACCGCATCCGGCCGATCGAGGCGAAGGTCGCCGGGCTCGCGTCGAGCAAGGACTGCTACGATCTCGCCCACGAGCTCGCCGAGCTCTTGAAGGCGCCGCCCGCGCCTAAGCCGCCCGAGCCCGAACCGGAGCCCGAGGAGGAGCCGGACGACGAGGCCGGCGAGCCCAACGGCGGCAAGGGCAACACGCCCGAGGATGAGGGCGAGGGCCCGGCCGAGGACGACACGCCGCCCGAGAAGCTCGACGACCCGGACGAGAAGGGTTCGAGCGGTGACGACGACGAGGATGGCCGCTTCGACAAGAAGGGCGATTCCGACAAGGACCCGCTGTCGAAGCTGGAGCGGCGCGTGCTCACCGCGCGCATCGACCGCAAGAAGACCTGGGACGACATCGCGCGCAAGGCGAAGCTCTCGGCCGATGAGGTCGAGCAGATCTACGACCGCGCCATGCAGAAGCTCAAGACTGGATTCGGGGAGGCCGCCTAATGTCGATCGCGATCGAAGTCCAGGACCAGCATCTCTGGAACAGCTACAAGACCTTCGCCGAGAACTCGAAGGGCGAGGGTGACGGCGGCGAGCTCGACGACTGGTTCGACGACGAGGAGACCGAGGGCGAGGATTCCGAGGAGGACGACGAGGACAGCTCCGGCTCCTCCAAGCCGCCCGAGGATGAGGACGACGAGGATTCCGACGACGGCGACGAGGAGGGCGATGACGACGCCCCGAGCGCCGGCAGCAAGAACGACGAGGAGAGCGACGACGAGCCGGAGAAGCCCAACCGCTCCGACGAGCCGGGCGAGGACGACGAGCCGATCGAGGACGAGGACGGCGAGGGCGACGAGCCGGCCGACCAGGGCTCGGACAATGCCGGCGAGACCGGCGAAGTCGAGATGAGCCTGCCGGAGTTCGACGAGGCGCTTGCCCAGAAGATCTCCGAGGACGCCAAGGCCTGCGCCAAGGATGCGGACTACATCATCTACTCCCGCGACTTCGACGTGATCGAGCCGCTCAAGATCGACACGGGCGAGGACGCGCGGAAGAACAAGCGCTGGCAGGACAGCTACCTGACCCAGCTCGAAGACGAGACCCGCGGCATGGTCGGCGTCATGCAGAAGGACATCGACCGCATGATGGCCTCGCGCAGCCAGGTCATGCGCATCCCCGGCTTCCGGACGGGCAAGCTGCACTCGTCGGCTCTGCACCGCGTCGTGGCCGGCGACGATCGCGTGTTCCGTCGCAAGCACGAGAACAAGTCGAAGGACACGGCTGTCAGCCTGCTCTGCGACAACTCGGGCTCGATGCACGGGCAGAAGATGAAGGTCGCGATGACGGGCGCCTACGCCCTGTCCTCGACTCTGGAGCGCGTCCAGATCAAGCACGAGGTCCTGGGCTTCACCACGAAATACGACAACAAGGTGATGAAGGAGGCGCAGGAGGAAGCGAAGCGGGTCGGCGTCAAGTATAGCCGCATCTCTCCGATCTACATGCCCATCTACAAGGGCTTCGACGAGCGGATGGGCCCGGAGATCAAGACGCGGTTCGCGGGCGCGCCCTATCAGCACTTCATGAACGCCAACGCGGATTCGGAGAGCCTCGAATATGCGCTCGCCCGTCTGCTCAAGCGGCCCGAGAAGCGCAAGGTGCTGATGGTGTTCTCCGACGGTCAGCCCGCGGCCGACGGCGATATGTATCAGCAGAT
The DNA here is from genome assembly GCF_001542815.1 of Methylobacterium sp. AMS5. Classification (GTDB taxonomy): domain Bacteria; phylum Pseudomonadota; class Alphaproteobacteria; order Rhizobiales; family Beijerinckiaceae; genus Methylobacterium. Next base: position 114,380 of record NZ_CP006993.1, on the reverse strand, counting down.
CGCCCACCTTCACCGCGTCATCGAGACGGGGACCAAGATGGGCGTCGAGATCATCGGCATCGGCATCCTCTCGGACGCGCCGAAGCATTTCTACCCGAAGCATTTCATCCTCAACAAGGTCGAGCAGCTGCCCGGCCTCGTGATGAACGAACTCAAGAGGATTCTGTCGGCATGAAGCGCTTCCGCATCACCTACGCCGATCCCGAGACCCGCGAGGACATCACCATCGAGCGCGAGTTCGGTGACACGCCTCGCGAGGTCACGACGAACGGCTTCGTCGTCGGGCCGATCAGTGCGCGGACGTGGGCCGAGGATTTCGCCTACGCCCTCGCGGACAAGGGCAGCTACAAGATCGAGGAGATCCGTTCATGATCCACGCGAAGGACCCCGAGGTCGCTCAGGTGCTCACCGAGCTCCTCGACGACCAGTGGCGCTACCCCTACCGGACGCGCCAGGGCGAGAAGATGATGCGGGCCGGGATGGCGCGCATCCTCGACCGCTACACGCCCAACGTCATCACCGAGGCTGCTTACTGGCGCTCGCCGACCCAGGTGTTCACCGGCGCCACCTGGCTTGGGATCGGCATCGCCGTTGGTCTTACTTTGGGAGCGCTGTGATGAAGGCGTTTGACTACCGGAAGGTGCCGATCGTCGATCCAATTCCGGGAGGCCCCGGCCCCGACGAGCCAGACGAATTTCATCGTGTTTGGCGCGACTTCGAGATTGTCGCGTATCATTTGGAAATGGAGCTGATGGGGCTCGCGTTTTCGCGCGCAGGCCTCGTTTGGTTCCCGCCGCTCTGTCACGACGGGCACGACTACTAGGGTGACACACCCGATCCGAAACGATCGCATGCGCGAGAAGGTCAGTCAGTGGTGACTTGCTTTCCCGCGCTTAGTCAGTGATAACTGACTCTACAAACAGCGCACAGCGCAACGACGCACACACGCCCACACAGCACACAGACGGAGCCACACACGCATGTCCGCTGCCACCGCAGTTCAGCAAGCCGCTGTCCCGACCAAGGCCGACAAGATCGAGTGCCTGGTCGACGGCGCGATGGTCCACGTCATCAAGACGCACCTGGCGAACAACCACCCCGACTGGTCGCTCGACCGCTACAAAGCCGAGTTCCCCGGCGCCAAGACGCTCTCGCCCTACGCCGAGATGATCGCCATGCAGAAGCGCGCCGAGGAGGCGCAGAAGGTCGTGCCGATCACGTCCGCCAAGAGCGCCGAGATGGTCTACGAGCGCAAGCCGATGCACGAGGTCTTCGGCATCGACCCGAGCGCGCCGGCCGTCCTGAACAAGCGCGGCCAGCCGATCCAGGTCAGCGTGGGCCAGCCGACCGGCGACGGCCTGCTCCTCGTGCCCGACGTGGACAAGAACTACATCTTCGACCTGGAGCTCGTGAAGAACGTGCTCATGGGCTTCGAGATGCGGATCAACGTCTACGCCTGGGGCTTTCACGGCACCGGCAAGACGTCGCTGTTCGAGCAGGTCTGCGCCCGCACGAACCGCCCGTTCCTGCGCATCCAGCACACCGCGAACACCGAGGAGAGCCACATCGTCGGCCAGTTCGTCGTGCAGAACGGCGCGACCATCTGGCAGCCCGGCCCGCTGATGGACGCGATGCTCAACGGCTACGTCTACTGCGCCGACGAGTATGACTTCGCCATGCCGTCCGTGCTCTCGGTCTACCAGCCGGTGCTCGAAGGTAAGCCGCTCGTCGTCAAGGACGCGCCGCCCGAGTATCGCGTGATCCGTCCCCACAAGGACTTCCGCATCTGCGGCACCGGCAACACGAACGGCTCGGGCGACGAGACGGGCCTCTACCAGGGCACGCAGATCCAGAACGCCGCAAACTACTCGCGCTTCGGCATCACGATCGAGGTCGAGTATATGGAAGCCAAGGTCGAGACGGCGATCGTCGCGTCCCAGGCGGGCCTCAAGAAGGAGGACGCGGCCAAGATCGTGAAGTTCGCCGGCGAGTGGCGCGAAGCGTTCAAGGCCGGCAAGGTCTCGACCACGATCTCGCCCCGCGAGCTGATCTCGGCCGGCAAGATCGGCATCATGAAGGGCTCCGACTACGGCGCCGGCATGCAGCTGGCCTTCATCAACCGCATGACCCGCATCGACAAGAAGGCTGCGCAGGAGTTCGCGCAGCGGATCTTCGGCTGATGCGCTTCGAGGACGACTACCCCACCCTGAAGAAGTGGGCGCCCCGCTACCTGCGGCGCGCTCACGCGGCCGGCGCCCGCAGCGTCGGCCTGGAGGACGTCGTAGGCGAGATGTCGCTCGCCTGGACGATCGCCAGCCAGAAATTCGACGCGAGCCTGGGCGTGCCCTGGCGCGCCTACCTCGCCCGCGGTCTGATGAACCACGTCAACCGCTGGATCGACGACCAGATCGGGCACTCGGCCTACGCCATGTCGCTCGATGCGGGCGGCGACAGCGAGGAGGGTTCCGAGGCGCACGAGTGGCTGGTCTCGGACGACAGCGCCCGGCCGGACGAGCTCCTGGAGGAGAAGCACTCCTTCGAGCGCGCCCTATCGGAGCTCTCGATCGAGGCGGCGACCTTCGTCAAGCTGCTGAACAACCCGCCTGCCTTCCTGTTCGAGGAGCTGCAGGCGATCCAATGCCGGGCCAAGACGGCGCGCGAGCGGGGCATCGCCTCATCGGCGCCCAAGGCGATCACCGGCAACCTGATCCTCGATTTCATGGGGATCGGGCAGGCGGGCCGCAATCGGATCTACGCGGAGATCAAGGAGGTCTCCGTTGTGCTGCAAACGGAAATCAATCAGTAATGACTGACATTGCTCTCGCACCTGGCTGCTACGGCTTCGCGCTCTCGTTCAAGGAGGGCTCGCCCGAGTGCAGCACCTGCCCGTTCGCCGGCCGGTGTCAGGCGATCGGTGCGGAGCAGCTGGCACGCCGACGCGCGGAGCTGGGGATCGTGGCGCCGGTCAAGCGGACCCGCACGCCCTCCCCTGCTCCCGCTCCCGTCGCTGCCGCGACCGCGGCTCCGGGCGCTCTGACGTCCGAGATGCCCAAGAAGGTCGCCGAGCTCCTGGCGCGCATCGAGCGCATGGGGATCAAGGTGACGGAAGCGCTGGCCGAGGGGCGCAACCCCTTCGCCGGCACGAAGATCGGATTTCTCGCTGTGGCCTGCCACCTGATGATGAAGCTCGACCAGGGCGTCGAGCGCGCTCTCCTCATCAAGGCATTCCAGCAGAAGCTGAATTGGTCCGAGGGCACGGCGGCCGCCCACGCGACCCAGGCATTCCAGGCGCTTGAGGCCCTGGGTGCAGCATCCAACAGCAATGGCCGCCTGACACTCATGAGGAACTGATGACCACTGGCACCGAAGAAGCCCCGGCCGAGGGACCGATCCCGAACCGGGCCCAGCGTCGCGCGGCTGCCCGCGCCGCGGCCAAGGACGCGAAGAAGCCCGAGGAGCGCAAGCCGCCCCTCGCCAAGGTCTACCTCGTCTTCAGCCACGTCGACGAGGCCGGCGACCTGCGCATGGGCTGGAAGATCCTGTCCGGCCTCACGACGCTGCGCACCGCGGTCGAGATCATGAACGCCGTCGCCCTGATCGAGCAGAGCGGCGAGTTCAAGAACGTGACCGTCGTCAACTGGATGAGCCTGGAGGATTAGTGGCTTACGTCGCTCCCGACATGAGTGGTGAGCGCTTCGGCAAGCTCACCGTGATCGAGCGCGACGGTAACATCGGACCCGCAGCCGCCTGGAAGTGCCGGTGCGACTGCGGGTCGGAGCTCACGACGACGGGCAATCGTCTTCGCAGGGGAAAGGTGCAGTCTTGTGGCTGCATCTCCATTGAGCTCCGCAGCGAGAAGCGCCGCACTCACGGTAAGACGCACGATCGAACCTATACGTCCTGGCAGATGATGCGTAATCGCTGCCTGAATCCGGACGCCGAGAATTACAGCTACTACGGCGGACGCGGCATCACGATTTGCGCCCGCTGGGACAGCTTCGAGAACTTCCTCGCGGACATGGGCGAGCGACCGCCCAACAAGACCCTCGACCGCGAGGATACCAACGGAAACTACGAGCCTGACAACTGCCGCTGGGCGACGCCCGTGCAGCAGGCTCAAAATCGGAGACCCCGAAGCTAATGCACGCGATCCTGGCCGCCCGGTCCAACTTCTCGATCGGCGAATCCATCAACGACATCGGCAAGCTCGTGAAGCAGGCCGCGGAGCTCGGCTCCAAGGCCATCGCGCTGACCGACACCATGTCCGTCACGGGTTTGCCCGAGCTGACGACGAAGGCGAAGGCGGCCGGGATCAAGCCGATCATCGGCGCCCGCCTGCGCCTGGTCGACGACATCACCTGGCGCAAGACGAAGGACGACAAGAAGGCTCCGGCCGAGTTCTTCGTCACCTACTACGTGCTCTCGGGCGCGGGCCTGATGGGGCTCTACAAGCTTCTGTCGCTCGCCAACGACGAGGACCATTTCTACAACAACGCCAAGCTGTCGTTCGCTGATCTCTATTCAGTGCTCGACACGCTCACTGCGGATGACGTCGCAATCGCGTCTAGCGACGCATACAGCGTCGGAACGCATGCTGACGCGCAGAGCATCTTGCAGCGCATCGCTGACGCTGTGACGCGCGAGAACGTGTTCCTCACGCTCACGCCCATTCACACGCCCTACTGGGACACGGTGAACACGCGCGCGATCGAGCTGGCGAACACGCTGGGCCTGCCGCTGCTCACGACGATCCCGAGCCTCTATCCCGAGGGCGGGGCCGACGCGACCGACGTCATGAACGCAATCCGCCGCAACGTGAAGATGGACGAGCCCTGGGCCTACATCAACGCGGCGCGCGACATGCACCCGCGCTCGCTCAAGGGTCTCGTGGAGCTCTGCAAGGAGAGCCAGCGCCGGCTCGTGGAGTTCCGCGGCGTGAAGGGCGCGGGCGGGGCCTTCCTCCAGGGCCTCAAGAACACCGAGACGCTGGTCTCCAAGGTCACATACGAGTGGCAGAAGTTCGCGCCCTCGCTGCCGGTGATGGCGCCCGACGAGTTCGCGGCTGTCGTGACCGAGTGCAAGAAGGGCTGGTCGAAGCGGTTCGGCGCGCAGGTCTTCGGGCACCGGCCGAGCCTGGACGAGCTCAAGGAGGTCTACACGCCGCGGCTCAAGTATGAGCTGTCCGTGCTCAAGAACCTCAAGTTCTGCGGCTACTTCCTGCTCGTGCAGGACGTGGTGCAGTTCGCCAAGGGCGCCGGCATCGCCGTCGGGCCCGGCCGCGGCTCCGTGGGTGGCTCGCTGATCGCCTACCTGATGGGGATCACCGACTGCGATCCGATCCGCTTCGGTCTCCTGTTCGAGCGCTTCATCAACCCCGAGCGTCTCGACCTTCCCGACGCCGACCTCGACTTCATGTCGGCGCGGCGCCACGAGGTCTTCACCTACCTCATCAACAAGTATGGCGCCAAGCGCGTCGCGGGCGTGTCGAACTTCCTCAAGCTCGGCGCCTCGTCGGCCATCCGCGGCGTGTCGAAGTCCTTCCGCCTGCCCGAGGACGACTACCGCTGCTCGAAGTTCGTGCCCAAGAAGCACGGCCAGCCCGTCAAGCTCGTCGAGGCGATCAAGGAGGTCCCGGAGATCGCCGACTGGGCGAGCAAGAACCCGTTCCTCGCCAAGACGGCCGGCGAGCTCGAAGGCTGCATGTCGGCGCTGGGTCAGCACGCGGCCGGCGTCGTCGTGGCCGGCTGCGATCTGGTCGAGCGGGCGGTGATCGAGCGTCGCAAGGCCCCGGCCAAGCCCAAGGAGGGCGAGGAAGAGGTTCCGGAGCTGCCGGTCGTCTGCTGGGACAAGCGCATCGTCGAGGACCAGGGCCTGGTCAAGATGGACATCCTGGGCCTGAACACGCTCGACCTGATCGAGGCCACGCGCGACTACATCCGCAAGCGCCGCGGCAAGACGGTCGACCTGCTGCGCATCCCGCTCGACGATCCGAAGGTGCTGGAGAATTTCGCCAAGGCGATCTCGACAGGCATCTTCCAGTTCGAGGGCGGCGGCATGCGGCGCCTGCTGAAGGAGCTCGGCAAGGACGGCACGATCTGCTTCGACGACATCACGGCCGCGACCGCGCTCTACCGTCCGGGTCCGATGGAATCGGGCATGATGGACAGCTACTGGAAGCGCAAGCAGGGGATCGAGGAGGTCGAATACGACCACCCGCTCATGGAGCCGATCCTCAAGCCGACCTTCGGCGTGATGGTCTACCAGGAGCAGGTCATGCAGATCTCCCAGGTGATCGCCGGCTACACGGGTCCCCAGGCCGACAAGCTGCGCAAGATCATGGGCAAGAAGCTGCCCGAGGAGATGGCGAAGGAGCGCGGCAAGTTCGTCCAGGGCTGCGTGGATACGGTCAAGCAGGATGCCAACTGGGCGGGCGCGCTGTTCGACAAGATCGAGGGCTTCGCCGGCTACGGCTTCAACAAGTCGCACTCGGTCGAATACACCCTGATCTCCTATCAGGCCATGTATCTGAAGACCTACTACGCGGTGGAGTTCTTCGCGGCTGCGCTGTCGCAGATGGGTCAGGACAAGCTGCCCGGCCTGATGAAGGACGCCGAGCGGATGGGGATCGAGGTCGACCTGCCCGACATCAACCACTCGACGGGCCAGTTCGAGATCGTGACCGATGCCCGGCTCTGCATGCCCTTCAACCGGATCAAGGGGATCTCGGCCAACACGACGGACGCGATTCTGAAGGCGCGCGCGGCCGGGCCGTTCAAGTCGATGCAGGACCTGACCGACCGGGTGGAGCGGCGTCGCTGCAACGTCCGGCACGTCGAGACGCTGAACAAGGTGGGCGCCTTCGCGCGCATCGAGCCTGGTCAGCTGCCGGCCAAGCACGACAGCCGGGTCAAGGATCAGCGCGAGCTGCTCCCCGGCCTCATCACGGCGCACGTCCCGATCGCGCGCGAGATGGACATCGGCTCCTTCGAGAAGGCTAAGATCATCACGCTGGTCGCGGATTACTGCGACGGGCACCATGACGACGGCATGCCCGTTAAGCCCACGATCGGCCGCAAGGCCCGGTTCATGGTCATCACCGACTGCCCGGCCAAGGGCGAGGACGAGAGCGGCTTCATGTCGTTCCTCGGCTCGAAGACGGGCGGCACGATGAACGAGTGGATCAAGGCCGCGCTCGATGCAGCCGATCTTCAGCGGCAGGACGCCTATTGGACCGCCCTCATCAAGCGGCCCAAGGAGGGCAAGCAGGTCTCCCCGAAGGAGATCACCGCCTACTCGCCCTACCTGATGAAGGAGATCGAGATCCTGAAGCCGCCCTGCATCGTGCTGCTCGGCTCCTCGACCGTCCGGCACTTCATCCCCGACTTCAAGGGCAAGGCGTCCGAGTTCGCGGGTGAGGTCGTCTATTCCAAGGCTCTCGACGCCAACCTCGTGATCGGGTTCGCTCCGGGTGAGATCTTCTTCGAGCCCGCCAAGCAGGCCAAGCTCGATGAGGTCTTCGCTGTCGCCGCGTCGCTTACCGAGTGAAGCGCCGCTCTCTTTTCGCTATAACAAATCAGTCAGCACTGACTGAGTAGGAGCACAGGCAGACATGGCTCAGAAGCAGCGCCCGAGCGTCGGGCGCATGGTCCACTACACGACGCGGGAGTGCGGTCGCACGAAGGCCGGCGTCCGCTGGGCCGCGATGATTACCGCGGTCTACGAACCCAACGACGCGGAGAAGAAGCAGGGCGTCGGCACCGTCTGCGCCCTGACGATCTTCCCGCCCGGTGCGACGCCCTATCCGACCATCGACGCGATCCGCGAGGGCGCGCCGGGCGAAGAGGGCACCTGGCACTGGCCGGAGCGCGTGTGATGTCGGACGAACCGACCGTCACCGTCCCCAAGGTCAAGATGTTCGTCAACGCCGAGGAGCTGAAGCGGGACATCCGCTTCTCGCCCTCGGACCTGACGTCCGGCATGGTCGAGCAGTCCTCACTGTTCGTCCACTACGGCATCCAGGCGTCCCTCGCCTCGAAGCAGGTCGACGACCTCAAGCTCCTCCTGGAGAACCAGGAGGCCCGCGCCGGCCGCGAGATTCGCGACCGCCTCACCAACCTCGGGGAGAAGTTCACCGAGGCCTCGATCGCCGGTCGCGTCGCGCGCGAGCGGCAGGTCATCGTCACCAAGCGGGCGCTCAACGAGGCCAAGCAGGTCGAGAACGTGGCGAAGGCCGCGCTCGAAGCCTTCCGGCACCGGCGCGACATGCTGGTGCAGATGGGCCTGATCTCCCGCGAGGAGATGAAGGGCGAGGTCTCGATCTCCCGGCGCCAGGCGGCCGAGGCCGAGATGCAGTCCGCGGCCGAGCGCCAGCGGTCCCGCTTCGAGGCTCGCCGGGCCGGCTCCACCGACGCGGAGGCCGCATGAGCTCCGACGTCATCGCTCTCATCCTCGGGTGCTGCTGGTTCGGCACCTGGGGCTACCTCACCCGCAACCGTCCCCGCTTCGGCGGATGGCGCGGGTATCACCGGATCAGCAAGCGCTGATGTTTCCTGTCGCAAGACACGAAAACGCCGACGCGAAGTCGCTATATAGCAAGAGCGAACGCTAAACAGCGACTTAGCGAAAGCAAGCAATCCAAGCAGCACCAAGGGCTTCGGCCCACCTAGCAAGCAGAAAGTGTGACGAAAATGGCTGGTATGTCCCCCGAAATGATGGCGCTCATCAAGGGCGCCAAGAACCGCTACTCCCGCGGTTCGGGTAAGACGATCAAGATCAAGGAAGGCCGGACCACCGTCCGCATCATCCAGACCGAGGGCAAGTTCTGGCGCGACCTCGGCGTTCACTGGATCAAGGACGAGGCCGGCAAGGTGCTCGCGGTCGTCGGCTGCTCGGATGTCGTCTACGACAAGCCGTGCCCCATCGACGCCGCGATCGAGAAGGCGGCCAAGCACGTCGGCGACGACCAGACCCTCAAGCTGGTCGCCGAGATGAAGACCCGCAAGTCGGTCCTGGTGAAGGCGATCATCCGTGATGGCGCCGACGGCTCGCCCGACCCGCAGATCCTCGAACTGACCCCGACGACCTTCGGGTCGCTGATGACGATGGCCGAGGAATACGGCTCCGAGGTCGACCCGTTCGACGCGGAGGAGGGTCTGGACTTCATCATCACCCGCTCCGGCAAGGGCAAGGACACCGAATACAAGGTGATGCCGAAGCTCCGCGGCTCCGAGCGCGTGACCAAGGACCAGATGACCAAGGCCAAGGAGCTCGATCTCGATGCCTTCATCGAGAAGGAGTTCTTCCGCGGCGAGGAGAACAAGGCGCTGAATGCCATCTCCGGCATCACCGGCATCTCGCTCGCCCTCGCGGCCCCGGCCCGCGCCGCTGGTCTCCTGACCGGCAGCTCGGCGAAGGTGGCCGATGCCGAGGTCGAGGAGGAGCGTCCGGCCCCGCGTCGTGCCGCCCCGACCCGCACCGTGGTCGAGGAGGAGCCCGACGTCGAGGACGCGGTGATCGAGGAGGAGCCCAAGAAGACCCCGACCAAGGCGGCTGCCAAGCCCGCCCCGGCCGCTGTCGACGAGGATTCCGAGCTCGCCGACCTGCTCAACGACCTCGACGCCTGATCCAGGGCACACGGGACGGGCGTCAGCGCCCGTCTTCACATGGGGCGTCAGTCGGCAGCGGCTGACGCCCTTTGCCCGTCAGGAGGCTCAGAAATGGAAAAGATCGGCTATCTGCTCATCGACGCGAACAACATCGGGTTCGCGGCGACCTCGACCACGAAGCTCACCGTGGGCGACGTCGAGGTTCAGGGCGTGTTCGGTGGCCTGCGGATGATCCGCGTGGCGCTGGCACGCTACCCCATGCTCAAGCCCATCGTCCTGTGGGACGGTGCGACGTGGCGCAAGGACGCCTTCGAGGAATACAAGGAGAACCGGGACAAGTCCGGTTCGGTCAAGCCCTACGAGATCGCGCAGATGGCTGTGCGCGAGAGCTGGCGCAAGCAGAAGCCCGTGCTCGGCAAGGCGCTCTCGCTGCTCGGCGTGCCCCAGCTCACCGCGGCCAACCTCGAAGCCGACGACTGGGCCGGCATCCTGGTGCGTCGCTATCGGGCCCTGGGCCAGCGCGTCGTGCTCTGCTCCGGCGACAAGGACTGGCTCCAGCTCGTCCAGCCGGGCGTGAACTGGTGGGACCCGATCCAGGACAAGCGCATCACGTCGGCGACCTTCTCCGAGAAGATCGGCTACATGAAGACCCAGAAGGTCAAGCAGGGCGCCGGCCTGCCGGACCTGATCGAGGACGTCGAGTGGCGAGGCGTCCCCTCCCCGCGCGCCTTCCTCGAATGCAAGGCGCTCCAGGGTGATGCCGGCGACAACATCCCCGGCGTCGGCGGCGTCGGCGAGAAGGGCGCGATCGAGCTGGTCATCCAGTTCGGCGACGTGAAGGGCTTCTTCGAGGCGGTCGAGATCCAGAAGGTCAAGGTCCCCAAGAAGCTCGCCGACTTCTGCTCGGAGCCGGAGAAGCGGGATCGGTTCTACCGCAACCTGCGTCTGATGGACCTCAACCATCCGGACATTCCCCAGCCCGAGCGCCCGCGCCTCAACAAGGGGCAGTTCGATCTCGAAGCCTTCGAGGAGTTCTGCAAGGAGCGGGTCTTCAACTCCATCACGAAGGACATCGACCGCTGGGTCGAGCCCTTTTACCCCGAAACGTCAGTCAGCACTGACTGCAACAAGGAGGCAGCATGAGCACCGAGACGATCGAAGGTGCTGTGACCCGCGCGGCGAAGGTGGGCGACACCCTCAACAAGTCGCTCACCAAGGCCGGCGCGAGCGTTGAGCAGGTCGAGAAGGCCTTCACCTACGTCGCCCTGCGCTTGCAGGCGGCCCGGCTGAACGCCGTCGCGGCCGCCCAGGCGCCGGCCACGGGCTTCAAGCTCGACATGGAGCTGCCCACCGGCCTGCTCACGCCGGCGCCCCTGCCCGATCGCGTGCCGACCTACCCGGCCGGCGCCCGCGCCACGGCCTTCACCCAGGTGCCGCAGCCCGGCTCCCGCGCGCCCACCCGCTCCGGTCTGACCGTCGCGGAGATCGGCGGGCGCATGTGCAAGGACGCGCGCGACGAATTCGAGCGGCAGCAGAGCAGTCCTGCGCCCGCTCCCACCATCAACGGCGTCGATTTCATCGACGACGAGGACGATGACGTCTCGCCCGCAGCTTCGGCTGATCTGGACGATGGCGTCGGTTTTGTTGACGAATAAGGATCAAGACACATGGCATCTGCTGCTGAAATCGCGAAGGCTCTCGGCGCGCTCGGTCAGAGCGACCCCGAATCCACCGTCACCGGCTTCCTCGACACCGGCTACGCGCCGCTCAACTACGCCCTGTCCGGCCGCTGGGACGGCGGCTTCCCCGTCGCCCGCATGGTCGAGATCGCCGGCCCGTCGGCTGCCGGCAAGACGGCCATCGCCACGCGCGCGATGATCGCCGCCCAGAAGGCGGGCGGGTTCGCCGGCCTGTCCGACCACGAGCGCGCCTACTCGATGCCGCTGGGCGAGCGGATCGGCCTGTCCACCAAGCCCGGCACCTTCGTCTACAAGAAGCCGCGCACCTTCGAGGACAGCCTGACCGCCTGCGTCGAGACCGCGACGCTGATCCGCGACAAGAAGCTGATCTCGCCGTCGGCCCCGATCTGCTGGGTGTTCGATTCGCTCGCCTCGATGGTGCCCCAGTCCGCGCTGCTCGACATGAAGACGGGCAAGGACAAGGCGATGGGCGACCGCAACATGAACGACAACACCGCGCTCGCCCGCGCGACCTCGGCCCACTTCCCGGCCTTCGCGCTCTACCTGGAGGAGCTCGGCGTCTGCGGCATCTTCCTGAACCAGATCCGCATGAAGATCGGCGTGGTCTACGGCGACCCGCGCAAGACGCCGGGTGGCGAGGCGCCGCTCTACTACGACACCGTGAAGCTGATGCTCGGCGCCGCGGCCAAGATCACGAAGGGCAAGGGCGAGAACGCCGAGATCCTCGGCATGGAGATCTCGGCGACCACGGCCAAGAACAAGGTCGTCCGGCCGTTCCAGAAGGCGTCCTGGCGCTTCATGTTCCAGCCCGACGGCACCGGCAAGTTCGACATCGAGCGGAGCCTGATCGAGTTCCTCGAAGGCGAGAAGCTCCTCAAGACGGCTCGGCCGGGCTACGTCGAGTTCGAGGGCAAGAGCTGGCACAAGGAGCAGCTGGCTCGGCACATCGAGAAGGCCGGCGAGCTGTCCAAGCTCCACGACCTGCTGCCGAAGAACTACGAGCCCGAGGAAGTCGACGCGGCCGAGCTGACCGGCGAGACCGAGGCCGACAACGCCCTGCTTCTTTCGGACGCTGCGTAGCGCCAAAACAGCGAAGCCGCCCTAGAGCGGCTTCGCGAAACCCGCTATCTCTCTGTGATACAGAGGGATAGCTATGGACGTCATTTCAATCTGGAACCCGTATGCGCTGCTCGCCGCGCACGGGTTCAAGCTCAACGAGACCCGCGGCTGGCCCGCGCCGGAGCGCCTAATCGGCAAGCGCATCGGGATCGCCTCGACCAAGACCATCAAGGCAGAGCAGCGGGCGGCGTTCGCGAACCCGACCTTCGCCCGCTACTACTTCGAGACCAACCTCCCGCGGCACCTGGACGATATGCCGAACGGCTATCTCCTGGGCACCGCGCTCCTCCATTCGTGTGACCAGATCACCGAGGAGGACTTCGAGGACGTCACGGAGGAGGAGCAGCTCTACGGCTGGTGGGAAGTCGGTCGCTTCGCTTGGCGTCTGCGCGATCATCGTCCGCTTATCGAGCCCGTGCCGGTGCGTGGTGCCCAGGGTATTTGGAAGTGGGACCCCAATGGCATCCTCGAAAAAGACCTTCGTTACGCTGCTTGAGAAGGTCAAGAAGGGCAACCGTCTCTACGGCGGCATTTACCAATATCCGAACGGGGAGCGCGTCTACCTCGCCTACCGGAGCCGCAAGGAGATCTACCGGTCGGGCGAGGCCTGCATCTCGGACGCGGTGCGATCGGGAACCGCCTGCTGGGCGATCGACGACGGCACGCTGATCCAGATGCGCGCCCGCTGCATCAAGTTCGTGGGCGTGAAGCTCAAGGACGACGACAAGGGCTACTACCTGACCCGGATCGAGAATTTCTTCGACCGGGACAAGGCGAAGGTCCTGAACTACACGGGCCGCGGCCGGGGCGGCTCGCTCCAGCGCTTCCTGCCCCTCGACCACTTCCTTCACAAGCCAGGCGTCCTGAAGCTCTAGCCGACTGAAACGCCGATCGTGCGCTGCTATAACGAGTCAGTCAGCGATGACTGAGCACACGGAGCACGACGAGAGTGAAGATGGAGAGCTTCCAGCCGCTACCGAGCGTCAAGGGTAACAACCGCGTTGGCCTGCTCGACAAGAACGGCACCTATGTCCCCTCGGTCCGCATGTGCGACCTGGGGCGCGCCCTTGCCGACGCTGTGATCGGCGACGAGGAACTGGGCCAAGCCATCGCCGCAGAGACGCGCAACCGCGTCCCCGGCCGGCACTGGGCCCTGGTCAAGAAGAACGCCGTCCACCCCTGGGGCTACTACCTGCACGAGGACAAGGCCGACGCGATGCTCGGCGTCGTGCGTGACAAGGCCTTCATCGAGCAGGCCCGCAAGGATCTCACCCGCAACAAGTCGATCGCCAAGAACCGCAGGCTCGTGCGGGAACGCGAGGAGAAGACCATGACGCCGACCCCGACGCCCTCGCCGATCGCGCTGCCGGTCTACATCCCGTTCGACGGCATGCGCCTCGAAGGCACCGATCAGCCGCTCAAGGCGATCACCTTCCGGATCGGCGGCACGTCGGCCGAGCAGATTGCGGTGGAGCTCGACGGCCGCTTCTACGTGAAGGCGAAGGGCGTCTACGAGATCGTCCGGCCCGAGCTCCAGCACCACATGAACGCCGGCCGCTGCCTGCGCAACGCCGGCTTCTCCGACACGCTCTCGGCCTGGCAGCCGGGCCGGGGCGGTCGCGCCGTCATGTTCGTCTCGGCCGAGGCCGACCGGCTGAACGAGGCTACCGCTGCCTTCGGTCACTCGATCCACCTGACCGACGCCGAGCTCGACCGCATGCGCATGGAGATTCGCGGCGTCATCGCGCTCTGGCGCCAGACCCTGCCGGTCCCCGATCTCGCGCCCTCCCCTGCCCCGGTCATCACCGAGACGCCGGCTGTGATCGAGGAGCCCGTCGAGGAGACCGTTGCGGTGCCCAAGCGCACCGCGACCGAGCTGTTCGACCGCGTGGAGCGCATGGAGGAAGCGCTCGGCACCGCGCTGGGTCGCATCGACCAGTTCACGACCATCTTCCAGCAGATGATTTCGCTCGTGGGCGAGAACACGAAGGCACTCAACGGCTACCGCGACCTGCTCTCGTCGGTCGCCCAGGAGCAGCAGCAGGGCCTGCGCCTGATCGCCGGAGGCCGCGGCTGATGGTCTACGCTCTCTTCTCGGACCAGCACGCGCACAACTGGAGCGCCTACTCCACCAAGCTGCCGAGCGGGCTGAACTCCCGCCTCGACCACATGCTGACGGAGCTCAAGCGCGGCGCCCAGGAGCTGCGCGCGGCGGGCGGCGACACCATCGTCTTCGCCGGCGACCTGTTCCACTCGCGCGGCTCGATCGACCCCGAGGTCTTCAACCCGGTCTCGGAGACGATCAAGGGTCTCACCTGGGACGGCTTCAACATCGTGGCGATCCCCGGCAACCACGACCTGAAGTCCAACGAGACGACGGTGCTCGGCAACGCCATTCAGTCGCTGTCGAGCCTCAAGGGCTTCACCGTCATCACCGAGCCGATGCACTTGGCTTCGCTCGGCCTGGCGATGGTGCCGTGGATTCCGAAGCTCGACGACCTCAAGGCGGCGCTCGAAGCGCTGGCGAGCACGATCAAGGTCCCCGGCAAGGGCTTCGACTGCTCCGAGACCGATCTCGTGATCCATGCCGGCATCGACGGTGTGCTCTCGGGCGTGCCGGGTCACGGGCTCACCCCTTCCTATTTGGCAGGGCTCGGCTTCCGGCGCGTGTTCGCCGGCCACTACCATCACCACTGCGCGTTCGAGGCGGGCAAGGTGTGGTCGATCGGCGCCACGACGCACCAGACCTTCTCGGACATCGGCACCAAGGCCGGGTTCCTGCTCGTCGATGACAAGCGGGTGAACTACCGCGCCTCGCGCGCCCCGTCCTTCGTCGAGGTCACGCCTGACACGCCGAGCGAGGAGATCCCGCTGATCGTCGCGGACAACCACGTCCGGGTCCGGGGCTTCGCCTTCGACGACGCTGAGACCAACGCCTTCCGGCGCGGGCTCGAAGGGATGGGCGCGGCCGGCATCACCTTCCAGGTGGAGCGCAAGGTCGCGAGCGCCCGCACCGGCACGACGGCGGCCAAGGGTGTCACGCTCGAAACCTCGGTCAACGGGTTCATCAAGCGCATGGGCTCGCCCCACGAGGCAGCCATCGCCGCCCGTGCCGCGCAGATCATCACAGACGCCCGCGCAGCCACCGAGTAATCGCGCAGACTACCCGCGTTCTGTCGCGTAAATTCTATTAAGTCATCACTGACTTTCAGGAGAGCAGAGTGCCCGATTACTATCGCGTCACGTTCAAGACCAAGCAGTTCGTCTCCATCGTCGAGGGGAAGGGCAAGAAGCAGACGACGCGCCAGGTGGAGAACTTCATCGAGCAGAGCCACGGCGGCCTGCCGATGTCGACCTGCCTCGCCTACAAGAAGCTCGCGCCCGACGCCGTGATCGAGCGGGACTACGACTACGCCGGCTACGATTCCAAGGCGCGCACCCGCGTCACGTCCGGCAGCGAGCGCAAGGGGTCCGCGCAGCGTCGCGATCCGTTCCCCGGCTCGAAGAAGCCGATCAAGGACGATGCGGCGCCCTCCCCTGCCCCGGCCGGCGTCATCGGCGGCGACTACGCCGATCTCGTGAACAAGATGGTCGCGAAGGGAGCCGCTGCCTGATGGCTCGCTACCAGATCGAGGTCTTCGAGACCCGCGGCGTTCGCTGTCTCTACGAGGTCGACGCCGACACACCCGAGGATGCCGCGGAACTCGCCCAGGAAGGCGAGACCGTCGGTTCGACGGAGCTGAGTGAGGAAGTGATCGGGCGAACCATCGCCGGCACGCCTAAGCTGATCGAGGACAAGCCGTGAAGTTTCCCAAGATCGAGATCGAGAACTTCGGCACGATCCGGAAGGCGAGCCTCGCGCTCGCCGACCGCGGCCTCGTGCTGATCCAAGGCGTCAACGAGGTCGACACGTCCGCCGATTCCAACGGCTCGGGCAAGTCGACCCTGCCGGATGCGCTCGCTTGGTGCTTCTACGGCACCACGGCGCGGGGCGTCGAAGGCGATGCCGTCATCAACAACCAGGTCGGCAAGCAGTGCCGCGTCGCCGCGACCGTGCTCGATGGCGATGACAGCTACCTGATCGCCCGGCATCGCAAGCACAAGGCCGGCAAGAACCGCGTCACCGTCGTCCACACGGACAAGGCCGGCACGGTCACGGATCTGACCAAGGGCACCGACAAGCTCACCCAGGAGATCGTGAACCAGATTCTCGGCTGCACCTGGGAGGTCTTCGTCGGCGCGATCTACGCCGGCCAGGACCAGATGCCCGACCTGCCGGGCATGACCGACAAGAATCTCAAGGTCGTGGTCGAGGAAGCGGCCGGCGCGACGGTGCTGGAGAAGGGCTACCGGATCGCGCTCGGCGACGTGCAGAAGGCCAAGGCGGACCTCGCCGCGGCCGGACACACGCTCGCGCTGCGTCAGCAGGCCCTGGAGAACGAGAAGGACCGGATCGCCTTCGACCTGACCTCGGACATCGAGCGCTGGGAGCAGAAGCGCAAGGACCACATCGAGGGCCAGACCGCGCGGGTCCGTGTCCTCGTGGGCGAGGTCAAGGCGCTCAAGGGACGCGCGACCATCGACCGTCCGGCCGTCGAGAAGCAGCTCCACGAGGCCGAGGCCCAGATCGCCGCGGTCGAGATCGAGCGCAAGCGCGAGCGGGAGCTGATCGAGGAGGAGCAGGCGGCGTCGATCGCGGCTGCCCGCACCGACACCAACGCCCGGCAGCTCGCCCGCGACGCCAAGCGCGAGAAGGAGATCCTCGACAGCCTGGCGCATCAGGTCGGCTGCCCGTGCCGCTCGTGCGACCGCCCGTTCTCGGCCGAGGACATCGCCCCGGCCCAGACCAAGCAGCAGGGGCTTCTGAACGACGCGCTGCGCGCTCTGCGCGACGCGAAAGCAGCGCATGAAACAGCGCTGAAATCGCATCAGAGCGTCACTGAGCGCTTGGAAGCGTATCGCGCATCAATGACTGACGTCAGCGCGACCAACGCGCTGTGCGACGCTCTGAGAGCATCCCTGCGCGACGACGACCGGCTCCAGGCGGACATCCGGGCCAAGTCGCACGAGGCGCGCACGATCAAGGAGGGAATCGACCGGCTCAAGGCCGAGGTCAATCCGCATCTCGCGGCCAAGGAGCGCTCCGAGGCCAAGGTCTTGCAGCTGGAGCAGGAGGTCAAGGACGCGATCGAGCACGTCGGCAAGGCGACCGTGGCGCTCGAAGTCGCCGAGGCGGTTGCCAAGGTGTTCGCCCCGGCCGGCGCCCGCGCCGAGCTCCTGGACGAGATCACGCCGTTCCTGAACTCGCAGACGGCCAAGTATCTCGGCGCCCTCTCCGACGGCAACTGCCACGCCACCTGGTCGACCCTGACCAAGGACGCCAAGGGCAACCTGAAGGAGCGGTTCGCCATCGACGTCACCCACGACCAGGGCGGCGACGAGTTCGCGGCCATCTCGGGCGGCGAGAAGCGCAAGGTCCGAATCGCTGCGGCGATGGCCCTTCAGGATCTCGTCGCCTCGCGCGCCACGAAGCCGATCGACCTCTTCATCGGCGACGAGATCGACAACGCCCTGTGTCCGGCCGGCATCGAGCGTCTGACGATGATCCTGGAGGAGAAGGCTCGCGAGCGCGGGACCGTCTTCATCATCAGCCACTCCGATCTCAAGGATTGGGTCCGCAACACCATCGTCGTCCGCAAGAAGGCACGCGGCGACAGCGTTATCGAGGAGATCGCAGCGTGAAGCTCACCACTGACCAGATCCAGAAGATCGCTGTTAAAACGAGCGAGCGTAAGCACGCCAAGGAACGGCTCCCCGCAGAGCTGCGCGGTCAGACCAAAGAGTTTGCTCATGCCAAGGTGATCTTCTCGCCGGCGGCTCGCAAGGCGTTCGTCGAGGAGGCTCGCTTCAACACCGACCTTGGCTTCGCGTTGCTGCGCACGATGGAGCGTCACTTCGAGCTGGTCATTGACCGCACGGAGCACGAGCTCGCGGAGATGGGCGTCGAGATCGAGGACGCCGCATGAAGTCCGTCAGCAGCCGGGATCTCGAAGCCATCGCGTCCATGACGCGGCGTCGCAAGGACTACGCGACGCAGCTCGGCATTCTCAACCGTCGGGATCGACCCGAGTTCGTGCGGGTGCAGCTGGAATACCCGATGCGCGACTATGCCACGCGCAAGCGTCCGGGCGACGAGGCCGACATGATCGTCCTCGACGGGGAGCCGGAACTCGATGTTCTGCGCACGCTGATGCGCACCTACTTCGAGCGCCAGATCAAGGAGATCGACGCCGCCCTTGCGGGCTACGGCTTGCAGGTGACGCCATGAGCCTCAAGGGCGACATGAACGCTCTCGCGCGCCAGAAGAAGCGCGAGGGCTGGACCATCGAGAAGACGAAGAAGAACCACCTGCGCTGGACCTACGTCCTGACGGGCTGCTTCATCATCACGTCGGCGACCCCTTCCGATCACCGGAACCTCGCCAACGTGAAAGCCCAACTGAAGCGATGTGAAAAGCCGCTTCATTGACGCTATATCTAGTAAGTCAGCACTGACTGAGGAACGGAGATGACAGAGATCGAGGAGCAGGCGGCGGACGAGGTTCTCGCCATCCTGCAGAAGGCGGCGACCGGCGAAGCTCACATGCTGCCGGGCCCGACCAAGCTCTACGCTCACTTCGGCGAGGGCTCGACCAAGAGCGGCAAGACCGTGCCCTTCAACGGCGGGACCGACCTGCTGTTCAAGAGCGCGCGCCGCGGCAAGCGTGACCCCTACATCCTCGAATTCGAGCTGATGGACTCGGACGAGTGGCCGGTGATCGACATCCCGTTGAAGAACGTGGATCGGTTCCTGCCCAAGCTCGCCGTCAGCCTGAGCCAGGTCTGCGCCAAGGCCGGTGGGTTCGAGGACGCCGACACGGCCGGCTGGCAGCTCTCCTCCTACGTCGACTACCTGGCCGTTCAGACCCTCGACCGCCTCAAGCGCGAGGAGACGGAGCGCGAGGCCGAGGCTCTGGTCGAGCAGTCGGAGCGCTACGCGGACAACGACGCCTGGGGCATGTTCTAATGCCCTTCGCCGAGGAGTTCCAGGGCCTCATCGGGCAAGAGGCGCTCCTTCAGGGCGTCTACGAGAACGGCCGGGTGTTTCGTATCAACGGGATGCCCTTCGAGGTCACGACGGGCGCGATCGAGGGCCGCAGAGGTCCGCTGATGGCAGTGTCCGACGTCCACTACACGCCCGAGCACGAGATCGCCAAGGCGAGCACCGACACCAGCGGCGTGATGATCGTCGGGAACGGCAACTTCATCGACATCCAGGATCTCTGGGTGGACGTCATCTACATCCGGCTGCGGACGGGAGACGATGCCGGCCCCGCCTACCAGCATCAGAGGCTCAACCCGAGCCAGCCGTGGAAGGCGCGCGACCGCAACGACTACATCGGGCGGAACGAATACGACATGCTGGTCGCCGACCTAGCGCAGCGGATCAAGCCGCGGCTTCAGGAGGAGGCCCGACAGCGGGTCGAGTTCAAGCGCGAGCAGATCCGGCTGGCGCAGGAGGCCGAGCGCAAGGAGCTCGAAGCCATCGTCGTGACCCGTGAGGATCTCGGCGAGGACAACGCCAGCTGGGGCATGTTCTGATGCGCCCCGGCTCCAACGTCACCATCACCTTCGACGACGGCACGGTCTTCAAGGGCCAGCTCGGCAACTGCGAGATGCGTGCGGCTGAGACGATGCGGTTCGAGGAGTGCGGCGACGCGACCCCTCATCGCGTCGTGACCCGTCCGGCCTCGATGACCCTGGAAGTCTACTCCAGGGAGTTCATGACCGATTTGACGCCGGCCATTCGTCGGTATCCCAATTTTCCCATGGACCCGGCGCCGCTGCCGGCTCCCGAACCAGAGGACGTCCCCGAAAACTGGGGCGCATACGCATGAAGATCCCCATCCTTGCGAACGATCCGAGCTTCACCCACTGGGGAATGGCTCGGATGCTGCTCGATCTCGACACCCTGGAGCTCGAACTCACCGGGCTGCGGCTGATCGTGACCAAGAAGAACCCGAACAAGACCGTCCGCGTTACGGCCGACGACCTCGTGCGGTCGCAGAAGCTGTCCACGGCCTTCCTTCAGGAAGCGGCCGGTGTCAGCGCGATCTTCACCGAGGTCCCCTCGGGCGCCCAGGACGCGAAGTCGAGCCGCGCCTTCGGCATCGTCGTCGGCATCCTGGCCTCGTCGCCGATTCCGGTGACACAGATCATGCCGTTGGAGACCAAGGCCGTCGTGAAGCCCTACGCGAGCAAGGGTGAGATGATCGAGGCGATGGTCGCCAAGTATCCTCACGCCGACTGGCTGCGGGCCCGCGGCAAGGCGACCGGTCCGCTGATCGCCGACAACGAGCACCTGGCCGACGCCATCGCCGTGGCGGAAGCCGGTGTCCTCACCGACGAGTTTCGGCGTTCGCTCGCCATGATGCGCGGCTCATTCCGCATGGCAGCGTAGGCCGTTTTTCGCGTGTCAAGAATGGTCAGTCATCACTGACTTATTTACGATGCGTGCCCCTCTGAACCGAGAGCAAGAAGCAACACGATGACGTCCACCAACACCCTCATTCCCGAAGCGCGCTCCTACTTCCCCGGCATGGGGCAGGCGGTCGCCGACCGGACCGTGAACCGCAAGATCAAGAAGCCCGTCTCGGCCGAGACCGTCGTCACCTTCGACATCCCGCGCGACGACAAGACCTCCCTCGACAGCCAGATCGCCCGCTTCGCCAAGGCGCAGGGCTACGGCACGCCGACCGAGTATTTCGTGGACTCGGGCGACGGCGAGCGCGTGCAGGGCTGGTTCATCCCGCACGAGAAGATCGAGATGGAGGAATGGGCCGACGTGGCGCGCCGCGTCGCGATCGGCAACGCGATGCTGTCGCCCGACTTCGACCCCGAGGCGACCAGCACCAACGAGGAATGGACGAGCAACCCGCCCGCCTGGGCGCGCGAGTTCGACCGCTCGCATCATCACCTGCGCCAGGCCTCGCTGCTCATGTCCGGCCGGCACCTGCAGCACGGCGACGAGACCCAGCGCACGCGCAACATGGAGGTCTTCACCAACTGCTCGACCTCGGCGACCACCTTCCTGCTGTTCTACCTGCTGCTGAACGGCTCGGGCGTCGGCCGCGACTACTCCGACGCGATGATCCGCGCCGATCTCAACCAGATGCCGATCGTCGTCCCGGTCATCGGCTGGGGTCACGACGACGTAGCCTCGGGCAAGATCACCGGCTTCCTGACCGAGCGTGACGCGCGTCATCTCTACCAGGGCCGCAAGATCACGACGTTCAAGGTGCCCGACAGCCGCGAGGGCTGGGCCAAGGCCATCGAGATCATCGAGCGCTTCGCCTTCGAGCGTCGCCGCGAGGAGGTCCTGATCCTCGACTTCTCGGATGTCCGTCCGAACGGCGCCCCGATCATGGGTATGCAGGGGCGCCCCGCGTCGGGTCCGGGCCCGCTGATGGGTGCGGTGAAGTCGATCGCGGCCGTCCGTGACGCCGGCATGGCCCCGTGGCTGGCCGCTCTCTACGCCGACCACTACGCGGCCGAGTGCGTGCTCGTGGGCGGTGCCCGTCGCGCTGCTCGCATGGCGACGAAGTTCTGGAAGGATCGCTCCGTCCTCGACTTCATCTCGATCAAGCGGGGCGGCTTCCTCTGGAGCTCGAACAACTCGGTCACGATCGACGAGGAGTTCCGGACCGCGGTCCGCAAGGTCCATGCGATGTGCGCCGGCTACGCCGACGGCCCGATCCTCGAAGCGCGTCTCCAGGCTCTGCGTAAGGGCCGGGCGTTCGGCTTCTTCGCCCGCATCACCGAGGACGAGGCTCACGCCTACCGCGTGCTGCGTGCGGCTGCGCATGCCGCCTATCACGACGGCACGGGCGAGCCGGGCTTCATCAACCAGGACAAGCTGACCCGGAAGATGGACGGGCTCGACAGCTACCTCGACGGTCTCGTCGCCGAGAGCGCCAAGTTCCAGCTCGACCCCGAGACCCTGCCGCTCATGAAGGATCTGGTCATGGCCTGCGCCCGCATGGGTTGGCCGATGATTACGAACCCCTGCGGCGAGATCTGCCTGCTGATGCTCGGCGCCTACTGCGTGATCGCGGACGTCGTTCCGTTCCACGCCGGGACGCTCTGGCGCAACGACCAGGATCTCTCGGCCGATCAGCGGCTCTGGGCCTGGGACGACGACGCCGAGGACGCCTTCCGGACGGCCGTTCGCATGCTGATGCGCACGAACCTGATGGACTGCCTCTACGGCCGCGAGGTCAAGCGCACGAACCGCATCGGCGTCGGCATGACGGGCTTCCACGAGTGGGCCTACGCTCGCTTCGGCTTCACCTGGCACGACCTGATCGACGAGGAGAAGTCGCAGGAGCTCTGGCAGACCGTCTCGCGCTTCAAGCGGGCGATCGTCGAGGAGGCCGAGGAGTATGCCGAGGAGCTCGGCGTGGTCGTGCCGCACACGAACACGACGTTCAAGCCGGCCGGCACCACGTCGAAGCTGTTCGGCCTGACCGAGGGCGCGCACCTGCCGTCGATGCGCGAGTTCCTGCGCTGGGTGCAGTTCCGTCACGATGACCCGCTGATCCAGGTCTATCGCGAGAAGGGCTACCCGGTTCGCGAGCTCAAGTCCTACTCCGGCACCACGATCGTCGGCTTCCCGACCAAGCCCACGATCTGCGAACTGGACGGTGGGGAATGGGTCGTGACCGCGGCCGAGGCGACCCCGGAGGAGCAGTATCAGTTCCTGCGCCTGCTGGAGAAGTATTGGCTCACGGGCGTGGACGATGACGGCGAGACCCCGCTGGAGGAGTCCGGGAACCAGATCAGCTACACGTTGAAGTATGACCCGAAGACCGTCAGCTTCGACCAGTTCCTGACCACGCTGATCGAGGGCCAGTTCTCGATCCGTTGCTGCTCGGTGATGCCGCAGTCCGACACCACGGCCTACGAGTATCAGCCCGAGCAGCCGGTCACGAAGCTGGAGTTCGAGAAGATCGCCGCTGAGATCGCGAACGACAACGCGGTCAAGGAGGAGATCGGCTTCGAGCACGTCGATTGCGGGGCCGGCGCCTGCCCGATCGACTTCCGCGAGGGCGACGAGGACGAGAAGGCGGCAGCGTAAGCTTCCGCACTTTTTCGAGCGAAACGCCGCGTCTCGCTCGCTATAACAAATCAGTCAGCGCTGACTGAGACACGCAGCGCTGCCTGGGAACAGGCACCGGGGAGGAGCGAGGGTTTGCAGGTGCGCCCTCGGCCCAACGCTCCTCCCCTTCCCGCACATAGAGGACATCAACGTGAACACGATCTTTGCTCGCGTGATCGAGGACAGCCTGTCGCCCGACGGCGTTCGTCTGACCACGCTTCACCTGCGCTACCCGCGCTTCATCCACGCCGAGTTCATGACCCACCGCGTCTTCTCGCGGAACGGCCGCTCCTCGCGCGCGGTGCCCGTCAAGCGGCTCTTGCAGGAGTCGATCGTCCAGCCGCTCGGCTACGAGATGAACCGTCCGGGCATGGCTTCGGTCGAGAAGATGACCGGCTGGCGCAAGTTCGTCGCCCAGGCGACTTGGCTCGGCATGGCCCACATGACCAAGCTCGGCGTGCGCATCCTGACCGGCGTCGGCCTGCATAAGCAGTGGGCCAACCGGCCGCTCGAATGGTTCGGCTCGATCGACGTCCTCGTGACCTCGACCGACTGGGAGAATTTCTTCGCCCTGCGTCTCGATGCCGGCGCCCAGCCCGAGATCCAGGTGCTTGCGGGCCAGATTGACGCCGCGATGGCGCTGTCGAGCCCGCGCCTGCTCCAGAACGGTCAGTGGCACCTGCCCTACTGCTCCGAGAACGAGCGCGGCACGCTCACGGTGCAGGAGCTCCTGGTCCTCTCCACCGCCCGCTGCGCGCGGCTCACGATCGAGCCGTTCGACGGCAACGGCGACTTCAAGGCCGAGCTCGCCCGCTACGAGCGTCTCGTCGTCTCGAAGCCCGTTCACGCCTCGCCGGCCGAGCACCAGGCGACGCCCGACATTTCCACCGGCCTCACGAAGCGGCCCTGGAAGAACCCGCACCTTCACGGGAACCTGCGCGGCTGGATTCAGCACCGCAAGCTTCTCGCGAACGAGGCCGTCTTCGATCAGGACTACGACGGCAACGTCGACGTCCGCGAAGCCGCTTAACCGCTATCTAGCGAAGGAGAAATCTGTGAGCCCCACCAAGCTTTTCGGCTACTGCATCGTCGGGATCGTCGCTCTCGGCGGTCTGGGCATCGTCGCCTCGACCGTCGGCACGATCGGTAGCGTCGCGACGGCGCCCGGCCGGGTCATCAGCAAGACGCTGGAGACCAACAACATCATCTCGTCCTACGAGCGGTTCCGCGACCTGAACAAGGTCTTCGACGCCCGCGTCGCCCAGCTCCGGGCGCACAAGAAGGCGCTCGACGCCGAGACCGACCCGAAGGAGCGGGTCTACCTGCGGACCGAGTTCTTCGGCCAGCAGCAGTCCTGCCGGGACATCGCCGCCCGCTACAACGCCGACGCCTCGAAGATGAACAAGGCCATCTTCCGCGCCGACGCGCCCGAATCCCTCAACGCCGCTGCTTGCGAGGTCTGATCCGTCCATGCCGTTCCGTCGTTCCTTCTTCCCCGGCCTGGCGCTCGCCAGCCTCGCTCTCGCCCTCGGCGCCTGCAATATGCCGGCGACGTCCCAGACCAACACCGTCAAGAACGAGCAGTCCCGCAAGGCCCAGGAAGCGGCCAACGCCATCTCGTTCACCGAGAACGCCGAGATCGACAACATCCGCTGGCGCATCGAGCTGACCTCGAAGCCCGGCGCCATCGGCTACATCGTGCTGATGAACCAGGCGGGTCAGCCGATCGCCTACGACGTCGTGAAGGGTAAGGTGACGTCCGGCTCGAAGCGCCTGACCAAGCCGACGGCGATCAAGCGCAACGACGCCGGCCCGAGCTACGCCTACACGCTCGACCAGACGCCCTCCGACGAGGGCACCTGGGGCTCGTCCGGAGAATACATCTTCTACCGGACGGTCAACGACGAGTATCGGCAGTGGTCCGGCCAGTATCTCTACAGCGACAAGCCGATCCGGCTGCGCGTGGAGCCGCTGGTGATCTCCAACGCCGAGAAGTAATTTCAGTCACTACTGACTAACGAGGGTTCAATGAGCACGAGAACCGAGTTCGTTGAGCTGGTCGATGAGGGCACGGGCGCGACGTTCGCCCGTGTCCCCGTCCAGATCACCGAGGTCCCGCAAGGAGAGGAGCAGCCCGCGGGCTTCTACTTCTTCTTCATGCCCGAGGTCACACTCGCTGACATCGGCACCAAGATGAAGGTGGTCCTGCACGGCCCCTTCGACACCGACGAGGAAGCCGTCCTCGCCGGCAGTGATTTCGCCCTCAAGGCCGCCGAGCAGCGCGCCAAGATCATCGTCGGAGAAGCCGCTTGAACGCCGTCGCCCCTTTCCGTCTCCAGGTGAAGCGTCTCACCGAGACCGCGATCCTGCCCGTCTACGGCTCCGACTTCGCGGCCGGTATGGATCTGCACGCCGACATCCCGCATGCGAGCGTCGTGGCGCCCGGCGAGCACAAGCTGTTCCCGACCGGCATCGCGATCGCCCTGCCGGCGAGCCTGGCGCTGCTGGTCTGCCCGCGCTCCGGCCTGTCGGCCAAGTCCGGCATCACCGTCCACAACGGGCCGGGCGTGATCGACGCGGACTACCGCGGCGGCATCGGTGTCGTGATCCACAACACCACGCACCAGCAGTTCGTGGTCAAGCCCGGCGACCGCATCGCGCAGGGCGTGATCGTGCCTGTCTACCGCGCGATCTTCGATGAGGTCGAGGAGCTCGACGAGACGGAGCGCGGCACCGGTGGGTTCGGTTCAACCGGCGTCGGCGGGTTCGCCTCGGGCGGCATCCTTCGCGCTGCCGACGGCGCGTCGCGGGGTCTCGTCGGCGACGTGATCCGCGAGCAGATGCGACCGGGCGGCATGCTCGCGCGTCGCTGCGATAATCGCGCTGCTGAGTTCGTTGCGTTGCCGGGTGGCCTCGGGACCAAGTGGCTCGAAGCCGAGCCCGAGGAAGCCGCTGCGGCCATCGTGAAGGGTAACGCCGCGTGACCCCGGTTCGCGTCGGTCAGATCTGGCGCGACCTCTACCCACGTCACACGGACGAGCTTCGGCTCGTCCGCATCGACCGACTGGAGACCGTGCGCCGCAAACAGACGGTGTGCGGTCTTCAGCGTGTGATCGAGGTCGAGGTCGCCCGCGTCTCGTCGAAGACGGGCGGGGAGCAGGACTTCACGCCCGTCAATCGCTTCATCCAAACCAAGCGGTTTGGGAAATTCTACAAGCCATACAAAGGTTTACCATGTTCGGATTCGCAGGAGCGAGCCGCACCGGCAAGTCCACGCTCTGCCGGCTGCTCTCGGAAGGCCTGAGCCTTCACTACCACACGTTCAACACGGCCGAGATCATGAAGGAGAAGGGCTTCAACCTCGTCGACCCCACCCTCCCCTTCTCCGTCCGCATCGACGCGCAGGAGGCCTACCTCGATCACTACGAGGAGATGATGCGCAAGCTGCCACGGCCGGCGATCACCGACCGGACGCCGCTGTGTCTCGCCGGCTACCTGCTCGCCGACATCCGCATGCACGATCACGCGGAGCTGGGTGAGCGGGTCAAGGCCTACGTCGATCGGGCCGTCCACCTGACCGACCAGTTCTTCGACACGGTGCTGATCCTGCGTCCCCTCCCCTTCTACGAGGAGGCCGAGGGCAAGGCGCCGGCGAACCTCGGCTACCAGTGGCATCACCAGATGGTCTGCGAGGGCCTGGCGATGATGATCGACCACGCCAACGTGGCCCACATCTTCCGGACGGATCTGGAGGACCGGGCCAAGGACTGCACCGAGGTCATCGTCCGCTCGATGAAGGAGTGGGGCGAGGAGAAGGCGTCCTTGTCGCTCCATTAAAAATCACTCAGCGCTGACTGAAACGCCGCGATTTTGTCGCTATAACAAGTCAGTCAGCGCTGACTGAGACGCGCAGCGCACACACAGAGAGCGAGAGACGCGCCCATGCAAGTGACCCACGTCACTGAGCCGGACAGCCACGTCATCATCGGAGGCGGCAAGACGCACGCCTTCCAGGTGAAGGCGTCTGCTGCGGCCTTCAAGATCATGTCCGACAGCCTCTACCGCGACAAGGAGCGTGCCGCGGTCCGAGAGATCGTCTGCAACGCCATCGACGCGCACGCGATGGTCGGCAAGGAGAGCGAGCCGGTCAAGGTGACGCTCTCGGACGACGAGCTGATCGTCGAGGACCAGGGCCCCGGCATCGCCGACGACCGCATCGCCGACATCTACTGCACCCTCTTCGCCTCGACGAAGGAGGGCCAGGACAACCAGACGGGCGGCTTCGGCCTCGGCTCCAAGGCCCCGTTCGCGATCTCCGACCACTTCACCGTGATCTCGCGTCACCAGGGCATCTCGACCCTCTACGCGATGCACGTCGGCGACCCGACCACGAACGGCACGCCCGGCGCCAAGGTCATGATGAAGTCGCGCACCGATGGGACCGGCCTGACGGTCTCGGTGCCGCTGGCCGTCGGCATGCGCGACAAGATCGAGAGCGCGCTCAAGCAGGTCGTTCAGGAAGGCGGCATGGTCGTCGACCTCAACGGCGAGCGTCTCAGCGCGCCCGACTACACGGAGCTCAAGCGCAACGGCTTCGGCCTCGGCTACCTGTCGCGCCGCAACATCGCGAAGGTCCAGGTCCTCTACGCCAACGTTCTCTACCCGCTGGACACGCACGAGGAGCTTCAAGCCTACATCTCGCGGCTGCGCGATATGACCTTCAACAACCGCTCCTTCATCATCTACGCCCCGCCGTCCTCGATCTCGGTCACACCCTCGCGCGAGGCGTTGTCCTACAACGATCAGACGGTCGGCACGCTCAAGAAGGTGCTGGCAGGCGTCGTCGGCCGCTGCCAGGGTCGGGTGAACCACTACCTGAAGGGCTTCCTGAAGGAGGCCTACAAGGACGCCAAGCGCAACAAGCTGCCGGCCGAGAAGGTCTATATCGAGGCGCAGAACGAGAACGAGAAGCTCCTCACCGGCATCGAGGCGATCGCGCGCGGCTACGCCCTCTACGTGATGTCGAATCGCGGCTTCTCCGAGCGCGAGCAGGCGAAGATCTTCCTCGGCACGATGAAGCATCGCCGGAGGGGCCTGCGGCAGATCGCGAGCCACAAGCACGGCCGGGGCTTCTCGTTCGAGCGGGACGCCACCGAATACGCCAAGCGCTCGGTGGCGCGGCTCGCGACCAAGGCCGACGTGCTGAAGCTCCTGCACATCAAGGTGACGCAGCGCGAGAAGCCCATTGCGGCCAACAAGCCCGACCGGGACCGCACCTACAGCTTTCACGGCCGCTGGCGGAAGCCCCGCATCTTCCTCGCCCAGAACAAGATCGAGGCGAGGAAGGCCGAGCGCGGCTACATCCTGATCGGCAAGCTCAAGGAGAGCCAGCGCAAGGTCATTCTGGAGCAGGGGAAGAAGCTCGGCATCGAGGTCATCGACCTCAAGCCGGCTGTGAAGGTGATTCCCGAGGCCGAGAAGCCGAAGGAGCAGTTCGGACCGCCCTGCCCGCCTCGCTTCATCAAGCTTTCGTGGGACCAGTATCGCGACCGCGAGACCTACTCGAAGGACGATATCACGCTCTACGCGACCCGCGAGTGCCACGTCTCTCCCCGCATCTTCATGCCGGCCGCCTACTTCGGCGTGAAGGCAACATCTGTCGACTACAAGCCCGCGTTTTACCTGACCCGACAGCCGCCCAACGCGCATTTGGTATTGGATCTCATCAAGAAGCACATCGGCGAGGTAGCAATGATTTGGAAGCGGTCCGACATGGACTTTTTGCAGGGCCAGAACATCCCGCGTCTGGAAACGCTGGTCCTGGAGAAGCTCCGCGCCCGGCTCGCGCTGAACAAGCCCTACGAGGCCCTCTACGTGAAGCTGGCGCTGCTCGCCTCGAACCCGAGCAAGATGGGTTCGGAGCTCGCCGGCATGATGATCGCCCATTCGCGTCGCTTCGCTCACGCCGCTGTGCGTGAGCCCTACACCGACGACGCGGATCGCGACGACGCCTGGACCTGGTGGCTGATGGCGAAGACCGTCCTGCATCAGCGCTGGGCTTCCTCGGACCATCTCGACAAGTCCGAGTCCACCGAGATCCTCAAGCTCGTTGAGGAATACCGCAACATCGTCTGCGAGCTTGAGGCCACCGGCTTCAAGGACGGGAGCCTCTTCAGACCCGCGTCGAGCACCTGGGATTGCTGGAAGTCTTCGACAAGTCGAAGTTCCTCATGATGACCCAGACGCAGCGCGAAGACTTCCTCGATTTCGCTGAACAGTTGGGTCAGCGTTACATTTCCCGCAAGGAGAACAGCAAGTGAGCAACAAGATCTGCGTTTCCGGAGCGATCGTCTCCAAGAACGGCGTGACTCTCTTCACGTCCGACGGCAAGAGCCAGGTGTTCGGCCAGGAGAGCTGGCGCACTGCGGCGATTCTGGACGCGGTGCTCGTGCCGCTCGCCAAGGCGACGGCCGAAGCTGCTGCGTCCGGCAGTGATCTGAGCGCCTGCATCGAGATCGACCTCGACCAGTTCAGCCTCGCCAAGCGCATCGCCGAGGTCACGGGCGGCGCGGTCACGGTCGAGGAGAAGGTCGAGAACGGCGTCTCCAAGCTCGCGATCTCGACCGCTGCCGGCGTCAAGATCGAGGACGCTTCGGCGCTGGAGAAGGCGATCGAGGACACCGCGATGAACGGCGGCACCAGCCTCACCCGGTTCCTGGAGCGCTTCGCTCGTCTCGACCACAAGCACACCGCGGACGAGCTCCTCGCCTTCGTGAAGAAGATGGATCTGCCGATCGCCGACGACGGCTGCATCGTCCTCTACAAGTTCCTCGACAAGAAGGGCCCCGACACCTTCGCCGACCATCACACCGGCCGGGTTATGCAGCGTCTCGGCTCGCGCGTCTCGATGCCGCTCGACAAGATCCGCGTCGACCGTGCGCAGTGCGGCTCCGGCCTGCACGTCTGCTCGGCGAGCTACGGCCAGTATGGCGATTCCGTCTTCTTGGTGAAGGTCGATCCCGCCGACGTCATCGCGATCCCGGAGAACTACAACGGCGGCAAGATGCGCTGCTCGGCCTACCACCTGGTCGCGCTGCTCGACGGCTCCGCTCACAAGGCTGTCTCGGAGTATAAGTCAGCGCTGACTGCCAAGGAGGCGCGGGGCATCGTCGCCAACGTCGTCGCCGGCAATCACGTCGGTGTGCTCGAAGAGGTCGTCGTGGGCGGCTCCTTCGTGAAGGACAAGGAGACCGCGCTCACCGTCACTCAGACCGGCGCCGCTCCTGGTCTGCCGGCCGCGCTCAACCCGGTTCGCAAGATCGAGGAGCGGCCCAAGATCGACGCCAAGGCGGTCAAGGCCAAGCTCGGCGAGGAGCTGAAGGGCACCGAGGCTGCGCCCTCCCCTGCCCCGGCGCCGGTGGTGCCCGAGAAGCCCAAGGCGCAGACGGCCTGGGATCGTGCGATCCCCGGCAACTGGGTGCGGATCAGGGGCTCGAAGAAGCTGGACGACGGCGACTACGAGGTCGCGGCCACCCGTGACGACGGCAAGACCGGGCGCCTGGTGCTGCGCACCAAGAAGTTCGGCGACTTCGCCATCACCAACAGCCTGGTGAAGGAGATCGTCAACGCGCCCAAGCGCAAGTCGAAGCCGAAGAAGGTCGCCAAGCCGGCGTTCGCCCAGAAGGCCCCTGCCCCGGCCGAGGTCAGCACGGTGCTCACCTACGCCGAGAAGCTCCTCAAGGCGACCGAGCTCCACAAGGCCGGCAAGTCGCTGCGGGAGATCGAGAAGGAGCTCAAGATGTGCCGCAAGGCCCTCTCGAAGCACCTGAAGGCTGCCTAAAGAAACCAGTCAGCACTGACTGAACTGCCGCTCTCGCGTCGCTATAACAGAGTGACGCGAGAGCGTTTGCACATTGAGAGGATGAATGAGCGAGCGTCACGCAATCGCTTGTGAGGCCGGGGCGAAGGCCCTGGACCGACTGAGGCCCGACAACCCCGCCTCGGGGCTGCTCCGGGAGCTCGCCACGAAACTCAGATCGCCCAAGCGCGAACCCGCGAAGCCGCTGAAAAGCGAATGGGCGACAATGAAAGACGAGATCACGCGCAAGGCTTTAGGCACACTCGCCGACGCCCAGCTGCGATTCTCGGACGGCCAGATCACCGGGCGGGAGCTCTGGTGCATCGTGGACGGCATCTACGACACCGTGTCCGGGCTCGTGGACTGGGACATCGCCCAGCTCATCTACCGCGCCCGTCAGGAACTGAAGGAGCACGCACCGCAATGACGACCCGCCGCCTCTACCTCGATCTCGACGGCGTGATGGCCGATTTCGACGCGCATTTCCCGGCGCTGTTCGGCGTCGACCACAAGTCGATGCTCGACAACGATATGTGGGCCAAGATCACGGGTCACGGGACCTATTTCCGCGACATGCCGGTCTGCCCCGGCGCGCTGGAGTTCTACCGGCAGATCGCCGACATGGAGCCGATCATCCTGACGGCCTGCCCGCGCTCCGACTACCAGCGCGTCGCGCTCCAGAAGCGCGAGTGGGTCCGGGAGCACCTGGGCGCCAACGTGACGGTCCTGCCGGTCATGGGCGGCAAGAACAAGCCGCTGTTCATGCACGCGCCCGGCGACATCCTGATCGACGACTGGGACCGCAACTGCGACGCCTGGACGGCGATGGGCGGCATCGCGATCCAGCACGAGAACCACGATTTCGAGGAGACGATGGCGCAGCTGATGCACGCCTGGCGCGGCCACCGCGACTACAGCATCCGGAGCGCCGCGTGATGAAGGTCGTCGGCTACGACACCGAGACGACGGGCCTCGCGCCCGGCGATCACCGCATCATCGAGGTCGCGCTGCTGACCTACGATCTGCGCACCGAGAAGCTGATCGACCGCTACGTGCAGCGGATCAATCCGCAGCGCGCGATCGACGCGGCAGCGCAGAAGGTCCACAAGATCTCGATCTCGGATCTTGCCGGCTGCCCGGTCTGGAAGGACGTCGCGCCCGAGGTTCACAAGCGCCTCTCCGACGCCGATCTGATCGTCGCCCACAACGGCGATGGCTTCGATGCGCCCTTCACCAACTACGAGCTGAAGCGGATCGGCCTCACCGAGATCAAGACGCCCTGGTTCGACACCATGCTTGAGGGCCGCTGCGCGACGCCCGAGGGTTCGGTCCCGAACCTCGGCAAGCTCTGCGCGGCCTTCGACGTCCCCTACAGCACCGGCGCCGCTCACGCGGCCGACTACGACGTCGAGGTCATGATGGCCTGCTTCTTCAAGGGCGTTCGCTGGCAGAGCTTCACCCTCCCCTTCGACACGACGGAGATCGACCTTGCGGCAGCCGCGTAAGTTCAAGACCCGCGCGCTGCGCGGCCTCGAAGGCGCTCCCAACCCGAGCTACCTGAACTCGGTCTGGCTCGGCTTCGAGCGCGGCGTCTGGAACGCCCCGGCCGAGTTTCTGCGCCTGTTCGGATTCGCCTTCCTGGTGCTCTGCTTCATCGCCGGCTTCATCGTGATCGGCATCCCGATGTGGATCGTGGCGCAGCTCGGCGTCGTCGTCATGGGTCTTCTGGGCAACCTGCGCCCGCAGACCCGTCCCTCCAACAATCAGTCAGTGGTGAGTTAGCATGTTCGTGGGTGTGAACGACAATCTGACCCTCGCGCAGTTCAACGCGAACGAGGAGCCGGGCGTCAGCCGAGCCGAGTTCGATGCGAGCCGCATCACCTTCTACCAGCTCGACGGCAAGGCCGGCGATTTCGAGCTGCTGCGGGCCGGCGAGACCAAGCTCCACGACAAGATGGAGCGCCAGCGCATGGTCTTCCCGACCGCGGCGATGCCCCATCCCTGGTGCCCCGAGAACCGCCCTGCCCCGGTCGGCGCCGGCTACCGTCCGCCGTCGAAGGTGAAGCCGAAGCACGCGCCCTACCTGCGCGTCGTCGCCTAGTCGCGATCCAGCGGTTTAGCGAAGCACGAAAGCCGCTGGTCTTCCATTGTGTTCCAGCCGACACGCCGAGTTGCTGAAGCTATAACGTAATAGTCAACAGCACAGCGCAGCACACAGCGCTCACACAGAGGGAAGACATACAATGGACGTCAACACGAACACTGCCGCGCTCAACGTCGATCAGAACGCCGACATCGACCTGCTCCTCGCCGACCTCGACATCGACGAGGGCGACATCCAGGAGATCGAGGCCGTCGCCGACGCCGCGCCCGAGCAGACCGAGGTCCGAGAGGAGCCGGTCGTCGAGGAGCCCGTCGAGGAGATGATCGAGGCCGGTGAGGCTGCGGCCGACACCGAGACCGTCTCGATGGAAGCGACCGAGATCGAGGGCGGCGACGACGAGGCGATCGTCGCGAGCGGCACCGACACGCCGGAGACCGAAGTGACCGAGGACCTGGCCGACGCGATCGGCGCGGAGATCGAGGTCGAGGAGCAGCGCGACGCGATCTACGCCGAGCAGCCGGCCGACGACACCAGCCTCGACGCCGATGCCGCTGCGACTGCCGCGGCTGCCAAGCCCGCGAAGGCGGTCAAGAAGACGAGCGCCGGCACCGGCCGCGTGCGCCAGGGCCTCAACGACCTGCCGGCCGAGATCTTCGTCCTCACCGACGGCGAGGCGCCGGCCGATCTCGCCGCCCACAAGGCCGCCGTGATCGCCGCCTGCCCCGCGCAGAAGAAGGTCCGCGAGAAGTTCGAGAATCTCCTCGTGAGCGTCGCCAACGAGCGTCTGCCCTCGACCTACACGCAGATCGCCTTCCGGGCCCTGGCTGCCGCTCCGGGCGGCGAGATGACGGGCGTGGAGCTCACGAACGCCCTCAAGGCGACGGGGCTCGGCGAGGGCACCGCGCGCTCGCAGTCGGGGCAGATGATGGCGCTGTTCCCCGCGCTCAAGATCGCGGTGCGCTCGGGCAACAAGATCAAGCTCCACGACAAGAGCGTGCTCGCCGCGGCGCTCAAGATCCTCATGAGCCTCTAAGTCACGAGGGCGGGGAGCAATCCCCGCCTTCGCTACATCGCGAAACAGCCACACAGCGAAGGAGCGAAAGAGCGATGGAAGAGAAGCAGTTCATGGAGTTCGTCGCTGCGCTCTGTATCGACCTGGGCGGCACCGATCTCCGGAAGGACGAGGGTTTCGGTCATCATTGGAGCATGTCCTTCCTGATCGGGAAGGATCGCGTGCGGGTCGCCGAGCAGACGAACTGCGGGAACTGCGGGAGCCGCGTTCAGATCGGCGTCTTCCCGGACGAGATTCCCTACTACCCCTACATGCCGATGGGCGACGAGTATCGGTGCGCCCACGGCAAATTCGACATCACCCGACCCGTCGAGCGTATCGTGCGCGAGGTCCAGAAGCGGATTCTCGATGCGTCGGTCGGGGCTCTCGCGAACCGACGCGAGCACTACGCCGCCCACCTGGAGCAGAAGTCCTGGATTGTGGCGCAGGAGCCCGAGCTTCAAGCCCTCGGCTTCCGCACAGAGCGCAGCTCCGACGACGAGGAGCTCCGGC
Organism: Methylobacterium sp. AMS5; assembly: GCF_001542815.1. Classification (GTDB taxonomy): domain Bacteria; phylum Pseudomonadota; class Alphaproteobacteria; order Rhizobiales; family Beijerinckiaceae; genus Methylobacterium. The sequence goes on along the minus strand of NZ_CP006993.1, from coordinate 79,234 downwards.
TGCACGGGCACGGCATCAACGGCCGCATCCAGCCGAACCGGACCGTTCACGTCGAGCGCATCGGCTCGGTGTCGCTCGACAAGTTCAAGCGCATCGCCGCGATCCTCGCAGAGTAGCGACGCCGCGATTTAGCGAAACAGCCTAAAAGCGAAGGAGCGAAGCAAGATGCCCAGCGGCCACGTCATCATCATCCACCCCGACAACCGCGTGACGGTCGAGGACACGCTCGACGGCGAGCCCTATCTCGGCCAGCTTCAGAAGGCGGTCGACGGCTACATCGAGCCGGTCGCCAGCTTCGACACGATCGAGCTGGACATCGCGCTTCTGACCTACGCCGACGAGGCGAGCGTCCGGAAGCTGATGCCGCAGCCGATCATCACCGAGCCGCAGGCCTGCCGCTGCTTCTGCAACGAGGACGGCAAGGTCGAGGGTCGGCCGGTCAACATGATCGCCACGAAGCTCTGGGCCTCGGCGATGCTCCGGTCCGGCCTTGTGACGCGACAGCCCAACGGCCTCGTCGCCATGTCCGACGTTCTGGTCGGCTCGGTCGCGCTGCTGATCGGCGACGCGGCGATCAAGCACTGGGAGCGGCCGGAGTGACAGACGCTCAGAAGGAGCGCGAGAAGCGCCGGCTCGCTGCCATCCGGCAGTGCAACAACGCCATCCTTTCCCTGCGCAGCCTCACCGACGAGGAAGACCCGCAGGAGATGAATGACCTCTCCTCCGAGGCAAAGATGCGGATGGAAGCGGCCATCGCCGAGATCGAGGTCTTCCGGACCCTGGTCTTCACGAAATAGCCACCCAGCGACTTAGCGAAAGGAGAAATCTCTTGTCGGTCAAGCAGCTTCCGCCCATTCCAGACCACGCGCCCGGCAACGGTTCGATCTGGCAGCATTTCAGGACGGGCGATCTCTACACCGTGCTGACCGTCGGCCGACACAGCGAGACCCTGGAGCCGCTCGTGGTCTACCAGCCGTTCGTGGGTGAGGGCGACGATGCTTGGATTCGCTCGCTGGCGTTCAGCCCCGAGAACCAGTGGCCCGGCTTCCTCGATCTCGTCGGTGAGGACGGCAAGGCCGAGCGCTTCCGCTACGTCGGCGGGCCGCAGTTCCGGCATGAGGGCTACAAGGACGATTCCTCGGGCCTGGGTTCGCTGGCGCGGCTCGTGACGCGGGCGATCGAGCTGGAGGAGAAGGGCCCCTCCCCGGAGCGCTGGATGGATCAGAACCCCAACTGGCGCCGGCTGCTCGGCGTGGTTCGCATGCTGTCGGAAGGTCTGTTTGAGGAGATGATCGAGGTCGAGGGTCCGAGCACCGACCCGATCCCGCTCGACGATGTGCGCCAGGTCCTCGAAGTCATCCGCTACGAGGCCAAGAACCCGCCCGACGCCGACCGGCAGGCTCGCATCCTGAGCTACGCCAATCGGGCGCTCGGAATCACCTAGCGCCCTCCCCTGCTGACGACCCTAAGCCCCGCCCTCGTGCGGGGCTTTTGCGTTTCGCGAAACAGCGACTTCGCTCTCTCGCTAGGACGCGATCTGCGACGCTCTCAGAAGCTCGCACAGCGTCGGTTCGCTCGCGACGCATCAGCGATGCTCGAAAGCGTTCGCGCGTCTCACAGAGCAACGTCGCGCATTCCACGCCGCCTCTGAGTCCGGTCTGTGTCGATCGCTTTGAAAACGCCAAGCGCGCACTGCTATAATCAGTCAGCGCTGACTTACTGAGCGCACTGGAGAGCAACAAGGAGAAGGCCATGCGCCTTACGATGAGCGCGGCCCTGGTCGCATTGACGACCTTGACCGCAGCCACCGGGGCCCAGGCCCAGGACAGCTTCTTCGACCGCCTGCTCGGTCGTGTGGAAGCGCCGGTTCACGGGATCAACACCCGCCTCAACCGTCTCACCGGCCAGGCCGAGGGCGGTTCGGTCCAGCAGATCGTCAGCCAGGAAGCGGCCGCGGCCGGCGTCCCCAACCGGCTCGCCCACGCCGTCATCAAGATCGAGAGCGGCTACAACTGCCGCGCCAAGAATCCGCACTCGTCGGCCTCGGGCGCCGGCCAGCTCACCCGTGGCACCGCTCGGGCGATGGGCGTGCGGAACGTCTTCAACTGCCGCGACAACATCAGGGGCGCGATGCGCTACCTGCGCGCGGCCATCAATCGGGGAGGGGCCGGCTGCGCTGGTGTCTCCCTGTATAACCGCGGGATCGGCGCTCGCCCGTCCTGCACTGCGTATGGTCGCAAGATCATGCGCACCGCCTCCCTCTGAAAGCGAAAGACCACATGAACATCACCGTGAACGCGCCCAAGGCTTCCGTCACCAACGGCATGGGCCTCTACGACCTGCTCCTCGGCACCGAAGCCTTCGTGAACGTCCGTCAGAACGAGGACGTGACCGTCAGCTGCACCGACGGCGAGGTCAAGGGCACCGTGCAGAGCGTGCAGATCGGCTTCCTCGGTCAGTTCCTCGCCGGCCAGCCGGGCGCCTTCGTCGCCAACGTCGGCCGCCCCGCCGATCTGCGCACCGTGGTCGACGCGCTCGAAGCGCGCCAGGCCAAGGCCGCGGACAAGGCGAAGGCCGTCGATCCGCGCACCCTCTACACCTTCGTCTCGGTGAGCGTGCCCTACGCCGCCCCGACGTCGGTCCCGATGCCCGTCGCCGCCTAACAGCGGAAGGGCGGTTTAGCGAACGCGAGATACCATTGATGAGCGAGTAGCTTACCCTCGTTCGTCAGTGCATCTTGTCTAAGTCAACAGCGACAGCGAGCGCGCAAGAGACACACTGAGCTTCGGCAGTGACGTGTAGCGCGACAACACGAGACGCAAAGGAGATCGTCATGAAGTTCTGACCAGCGCCTGACGGCATCACCCAGTTACGATAGCGGCCCCACAAGGCGAGAGACGAGGACATTGCAGCCTCGGTGAGCCTGCCGCACGAAATCGACAGCCCGCCTCGAACGGAGGCACAGGGCCCGAGCACAGGGCCAGGCAACGCGATCGCCAACGTGAATCCCCGTGAGGGGCCGGCAGAGATTGCGCCAAGAATCGCTGAACAGCGGGTCGATGCTGACGACCTTAACCCAGCCGGAGATCGCCCACGTCAAGGGGAGGGAAGGGCAGCACCAGACGCTCCGTCCGTGGTCCCGAGGGCGCTGAGTCGAAATCGGGACACCACCTGTCTCTCATACCTTTCGCGGGCGCCCAGGCTTAACGGCTTGGGCGCCCGTCCTTTTGTGAGGGTAGCGAAATCGCTACCGAGCGAGAGGGCGACATGCACGCGGTCAAATTCAAGGCGATCATCGCCGAGATCGAGAAGCGCCAGGAGGGCGAGGGCTACCACATCGAGGTCACGACGCTGGCCGGTAAGCACGCCGGCGCCCATCGGCTGATCGCGACCCAGGCCGGTCCGGTGCTCGTGATCGAGGAGCCGTCCGACACCAGCGGCCGGGCCACGACCGAGCCGCAGCGCACCTTCATCGACCTGGACGCGGTGTTCGCGGTCGAGCTCTACGACGAGTAGGAGGGAATCATGCGCTACCGCGTCACCCTTTCGCGCCTTGGCCACACGCACGTCGTCGTGGTCGAGGCGCCGTCGGCCGAGGTCGCCGGCACGAACGTCCAGCGGGCCGCCTCGACCATGCATGGCTGCCCGAAGATCGAGAGCGTCGAGCAGGTTCACCACGCCACAGCTACGACCGGCATGGAACACCCGGCCTTCCGACACGCGGGCTTCACATCCTCCTAGACGCGCCAACCGACACGCCGAGTTCTGCGTGCGATCTTCTCTCAGTCGAAACAAGACGAGAGAACAGCAATGGCTGCGATCTTCTACGCCGACAACAAGAGCGGCGAAGGCGTCAAGATTGACGTGTGGCGCATGAACGGCACCAAAGCCTATCTGCGCCACTACGAGAACTACCTCATGCTCGACTTCATCGCGAAGTCGACCAAGGACCGTGAGGAGCAGCGGCGCGCACGGGTCGAGCTGACCATGTGCGAGAAGAAGCTGGAGTTCTGGAAGCGCCACCCGAAATACGACCACGACGAAGCCAAGGCCGGCGTGGCGAAACTCAAGGCGATGTGGGAGGGCCGCTGATGCACACGTCGGAGACGATCCTCGCGCTCCTGGAGCGCAACGACGAGGCGGTGAAGCGGGCGATCAAACGCCTGGCAGGGGAGGGGTTCGGCGACGGTCCGGACGCCGGCTTCCTTGCCGACATCAACGCCAAGCTCCCGCTCTACGACGACCGCATGACCCCGCCTCAGTATCGTCGGGCCCGCAAGGCGCTCGCCGGCTACGTGGAGCGTCTGGTCGAAGCAGCGAACGGGCGAAAGGGCGAAGCGCAGAAACCTGCGGCGCCCGAGACACCTGCGCCCAGTGGAGCCGCGGCCTACAAGCAGGCCAAGGACCCGGACTGGGCGGATATGTGGGGCATGTTCTAGCTCTGGTTCGCGGTTAGGGCGTCGGGCGCGAGCCGACGCCCTTTGCCGTCGAAACCCGGAACGTCGCCGCCCGCGACCGTGGTGTCGGTCTCGAACGGGTCGGCCACGAGGTCGAGGGCGACCGCTTCCTCGCTCGGGCGAATGTCGGTGATGTGGAGAACGTCGAAGGGCTCGCCGGGCACGCGGCGCGCCTCGACCCGCATGAACTTGCCCTTGTGCTCGACGTAGCGGACGAGCTGCGGATCGGGGTTCTTGGAGTAGATGTAGGCGGCCACTGCCGGCATGCCGGGCAGATTCACCTTGTCCGTCGTCGCCGCGGCCAGCACGAGGATGCCGGCGATCACCACGACGCTGCGGGCCACGGCGCCGGCAGCCGCGCGGGTCCTAGTTAGGGCGGATCGCGCGGAGCGTTTGGCGAAAGGGATGATGTTGTCCGCATAGGAGAGCGGGGGAGGGGACTCCTCGCCGTAGGGCCAGAGGTCGCCGCCGAACATGAGAAGCTCGCGCGCGGCCTCGTCGAGGCTTTGGGAAGCCTGCCGCACCATGGCGTCCGGATTGAACTGTCCACCCATCTCCCGCACGACGTCGGCGGCAGCCAGGTTCAACCTGAGCTTCATCCGATCGACAGCGGCCTCGAACTCAATGTGACCCACTTCAGCCATCGAGACCAATCCCCATACGTGCCCAGGTGTGTGCTCCGGGTCACGGTTCTGTGTTCGTTTCCACATGAACCGTGTCCGAATTTTGGACAGCGGCAGCCCTGTAATCGGGCATTCACTGCGACGGCGCCCTGACAGAGTGTCGCACCCTCACGGCCAAGCTCTTGCCGTGTCATTTTTGTGTAGCGCCGCGTTCAGCGTGCTACACAGATTGAGTGCAGATGACGAGATAGGAACATGAGTGACAAGCTCAAGAAACGAAACCCGTATGCTCAAGCTCTGACCAAGGGCCCTTTCCGCCCAAAGGTGGTTTCGAGCAAGAAGATCTACCGCAGGAAGCCCCGGACGCCCCGCTCCGGGGCTTCTGACTTTCTGGTGGGTTAATTGCGGCGAATCGACTCCGTTCCGTTCCCTGTTTGTTCCGCACCCGAGACAGGAATGCAAGCCTATCCGCGAGCCCGAGGCTGTGGATTGATGTGCATGAAAACCGACTTTTCCACAGAAGGAGCAACTTTGTGACCAAGGCCCTCTTGACCGCTGACGATTTCGTTTCCGCCCCGATCGAGGAGGGTGACGCGGGCGTGATCCTCAAGGAGGACGGCACCTTTAAGGTGTTCTCGACCGCGAAGCTCGGCGCTGACGGTCTGACCGAGGCGCAGCAGAAGCAGGGCACGCTCCTGATGGCGCTGGCCGTCGCGCTCAAGAATCCGACGATCATGGAGACCCTCATCACCATGAGCCGCGATCCCCGCGTCGTCGGCGAGAATCCGGTCGATCTCGGCCGCACGAACTGAGCCCACGCGATCCCGACGCAAGCGCCGCGTCCGGATCGCTATATGCACGCGCATCAGTCACGACTGACTGACCACACACGAGAGGGACATGAGCAAGGTCATCAACTTCTTCACCGGCCTCGGGCGCGATCGGCGCCAGGCCATCACGTTCTCCTGGTGCAAGGCCGCCTTCGGCCCCGTCACCCGCAAGGTCCGCGTCGAGCGGGTCCTGGAGGAGGCGATCGAGCTGGCCCAGGCCGAGGGCTACCCGCTCGGGCGCATCGAGCGCCTGGCTGCCAAGGTCTACGCCCGGCCGCCCGGCGACCCGGCCCAGGAGGTCGGTGGAATCGGCATCGCGATCCTCGCCTATTGCGGCGCGGCCGAGCTGTCGGCCGACGAGTGCGAGGCCACCGAGGTCGCGCGCGTGCTCTCCAAGCCCATCGAGCATTTCCGGGAGCGCCATCAGCACAAGATCGACGAGGGCCTGTGCTCGACCGATCTCGTGGACGGCCCGGCGCCGCTGCCGACCGACTACGCCGGCAACTGGCGGGACTTCGCCGCATGAGCCGCATCGTCACCGACGACGGAACCATCATCGAGGACGGCGAGAGCCGTCCCTTCGAGGGAGAGTAAGATGAGGAACGGATGGTCTACTCTGCTGACCGCGGCCCTGGTGATCCAGTGCGCGGGCGCCACGCTGATGCTGACCTCGCGGGAGGCGTTCCCGGCGACGGTCTCGGTGCGGGCGCCGACGATTTCGGTGCGGGCGCCGTCGATCGCGCGGCCCGCGGTTCCGGCACGGCCAGCGACCACGACGAGCCGCTCGACCTCTTCGAGCCCCGTCACCGGCGCCCTCGTCGGAGCAGCCGCAGGCGCCGCAGCAGGGGCGGTGCAGAAGGGCTGGATGCCGACGGGTGACGCCACGGATGCCGAGGGCGTGAGCGTCGAGGGCTACACGGTCGACTGACCAGGAAGGAGGATCAAACCATGCAGACCGATCACGAGGGCGAGGAGCTGCATCCCGTCCATGTTCTCCCCTACAAGATCGTCTCGGACGAATACGGGGACTACGCCTACACGAAGAAGCATGACACGGGCGAGCTGGTTGCGGTCACGCTGCCGGAGCTGGCCGAGAAGCTCCGCGCTCTCGCGGTCGAGCATGTGTTGGGTTGGGCCAAGGGCAGTAAGGACGCCTGGGATCGTCTGCACTTGCCGGAACCGCACTATCTCGAACGGTTCAAGTATGACAACCTTGACAGGCATCGTTGCTATACGGACTTCGCGGGCAAGATCGCCCGTTCGCCGGCGAATGGTCTCACCTACATCGAGATCGGGACTTACCGGATCGAGCTGCGGCGTGAGTATGAGGCTGTGCCCGAACTGCCGTCCGAAAGTCACGGCTTCGAGACCGTGATCCCGGCGCTGGAGACGGCATTGGTCGAGACGCGCGAACGGCTCGGTGCGGCCATCGCGCAGCGCAAGGAAGCGGCTCGCGCGGCAGCCGAGGCCGACAAGCGGGCGCAATTGGCCCGTCTCAAGGCCGAGCTTGGTGAAAGCTGACGCCACGCTGCGCCAGTAGCGCAGCCGACTGCTCTCGCGCATTGTGTAGCTCAACAGCGAAACAGCGCGAGAGCGACTTAGCGATGATCGGGACAACGCACGACGGCAACGACATAGCCATCGACGCGGGCAAGCTGATCGGCACCCACCTGGCGATCGTCGGCAACACCGGCAGCGGCAAGACCTACACCGTCCGGAAGGTCCTGGAGCAGACCTGGGGCGCCGCGCTCCACATCGTCATCGACCCCGAGGGTGAGTTCCACACCCTGCGCCAGGCTCACCCCTACGTGATCGTGGGCGGGCCGCGCTCGAAGATGAAGGTGACGCCCAAGAACGTCGCCAACCTCGCCCACGACATCCTCAAGGGGCAGATGTCCGTCGTCCTGCAGTTCGAGGACGCGCAGCATCTGGAGATCCAGCGCCGCATCATCGCCGGCCTGATCGACGCCCTGATGGCCGCGCCGCGCGCGCTGTGGCAGCCCGTGTTCATCGTGCTCGACGAGGCGCACCGCTACGCGCCCCAGGACGGCGGGGCGGCCTCGCGCGCCTCGATCCACACCCTGATGAGCCAGGGGCGCAAGCGGGGCTTCACGGGTATCCTCGCGACCCAGCGCCTCGCCAAGATCTCCAAGAGCGCCGTGTCCGAGTGCAACACCTGGCTGATCGGCCGGGTGGGGCAGGTGCTCGACCGCAACGCCGCGGCGAACAACCTGGGCTTCCCGCTGAAAAGCGACGAGGCACTCGGCCTGCGCACCCTCAACCCCGGCCAGTTCTGGGGCTTCGGGGTCGCGATCTCCAAGCTTCCCGTCCTCATCCAGGTTGCCGCGACCGACACGCAGCACCTTCAGCTCGGCGAGAGCTGGGAGGACGATCTCCAATCCGGGGCCGCACCGATCGCGGTCCCCGGTGCGCCGAAGGTGGGTGTTGCGGCCGTCCCGCTCATCGCCGTCGTCATCTGCCTCGCGCTCGTGCGTTTTCTCTTCTGAAACGCCGACACGCGAGCGCTATAGTCAGTCAGCGCTGAGTGAGCGCACACAGAGAAAGATCGACATGGACATCCTCAGCACCACCAATCTCGTCGCCGCTGCCTCGCTCGGCCTGTCCGGCCTTCTGAGTGGCTTCTCGATCCGCGCCTTCCGTCGCGCCCGCGCTGCCGAGACCGAGACCAACGAGCGCACCGTCAACGTCGCCTCGCACCTGGGCAGCCTGCTCAAGTCCGACCAGTTCCAGATGATCGCCGACCGCGACGTCACGATCCGCGAGCTGAACGACGTCATCGACCACTACCGCAACGAGCTCCTGAAGAAGCTGGAGCAGGAGCAGACCAGCGCGCTCCTCATGAACGCCGCGGCCGGCACGCTCGCCAAGGGGGCCGAGACCATCAACCACCTCGGCCAGGTGATCCGCGAGAAGAACACGGAGCTCGCGCTCGACGAGGAGACCTTCGCCGAGATCGACCTCGCGCTCCGCAAGATCTACCCGCAGCTGCCGGAGAACGGCTACGACCCGGCCGAGGTCATCGAGACCATCTTCGAGGCGATCATCGCGTCGGGCTTCGTCGGCACCTACGGCGGCGAGGAGAACGAGAAGGGCATCATCGCCCGCGTGATCGAGAAGCTCACCGGCGAAGTCGAGGGGCTCCAGGAGCACGCCGCTCTGCTCGAAGGCGAGATCGAAGATCGCCAGATGAAGCACGGGCACCTGATGGACGTGCTTCAGTCCCGCAACCTGGCGATCGAGAGCCAGACGGCGACGATCGAGGAGCTCGACGAGACGGTCAAGCAGCAGGCCGAGGTCATCGGCGAGCTGCGCGAGGAGAAGGCGATGGTCGAGCAGGAGCTCGCCGCTCTCAAGACCGTCGCGAACGACGACAGCGCCGACGCCGATCGCTACGCCGACAGGCTGGCCGCGGTCGATGCGCTGCTCGTGAAGCTCCACACCCGGATCGTGGAGAAGAACGTGTTCTTCGATCTGACCCCTGCGGAGACCGGCACGCTGGTCGAGGCCGGCGTCCGCTACGACGTGCGCATCAACCCGCCGTCCGAGAACGGTGTGGTCGGCCGCGCGGATCAGCTCGCGGCCTGATGGCCGTCGAGCCCACGTCGGATCAGGTTCTCTTTGCCACGAGAGCCTGGATGCTGACCCTGCGGCGCCTCTGGATGCGTCGCTACGGGAGCGAGCGGGGCGAATGCCCCGTTCGTCCCCTGGAGGAATACAGCCCCGACGACCAGGCCATCATGATGCGCGCGATTAAGGCCGCGCTCATCGCCGCCGACCCCGAGAACGTCGCCAAGACCATCGAGCGGATCGAGTCATGACCTTCTACGGCATCCTGAAGACCCAGCGGGGCTGGACGGTGACGGTGGAGCACTCGAACGGGCGAGCGTTCATGGTGCCCGCTGTCGTCGCCCACAAGCGAACACGGAAGAAGGCCGAGCGCCTGGCTCTCCGGCTGGCTGGGTCTGAAGGGCGCGTGATGGTGTTCGAGGAGTAGGGAAGGGGCCTTCGGGCCCCTTTTCTCGTTTCAGGCGTCACCCATGGCAGCGTGCCGCCGCATGGCTCCAGTTGAGAGCCTCGCGCACGCGTGCGAGAGTGAGCTTGTGATCGAGCGAGAACGCCAGGGCGACCAGACGCCCCGTGCCCAGTGAGCCGCTGGGTGCCTGCGGGCGACGGCATCGCTCGGTCACGAAAAGGAGTAGCCGATGATGTGGTTCAAGCCACGCATCAGCATTCTGGTGAAGTGGAAACGAGTGCGGAGGACCAGCTGGTCCCTGATCCTCCGCTGCAAGCTCGGGTAGCCACTCGCTAGAAGGGCCGGGCGGTTCACCGTCCGGTCCACTCCCAAATAATCGCGCATCCATGGGCGATTTCAAGGGGCAGTCAGTCACCAGTGACTTTCTTGCCACTTGCGCATGCGCCTCGAATCAGTCAGAGCTGACTTACCAGCACACACCGCAAGCGTTGCCGACTGCTCTAACGTATTGTCAGAGCATCAGAAATCGACACGCAAGAGGGTAAGTCACGAATGACTGAGCAATCGCTCCCCAAGATCGGCGACCGCATTCGCCTGATCGAGATGCCGAACGACCCGTGCCCGATCCCGGCCGGCACCGAGGGCATCGTCTCCTTCGTCAATGAGACCGTCCGGCAGATCGGCGTGAAGTGGGACACCGGCCGCTCGCTGATCCTTGTGATCGGCGTGGACCGCTGGGAGATCCTCGCCGAGCCCTTCGATGCCAGCAAGCTCACCGACATCCAGCTCACGCGATGCCTGGAGGAGATGCGCCGGCGCGGGGCTGCGGTCGCGATCTACGACGTGGAAGAGATCGCGACCATGACGGACGGCTGGGACAATCAGCCCTCCAAGGAGGAGATCGAAGACTGGTTCGACCGCTCGGATCTCGAAGAGACCATGTGCGAGGCCGCTCGCAAAGAGATCTGCCGCTTCATCGACGAGAAGGACGCGCATCAATGAGCCGCTCCTACTACACGCCCTCGCTCGCCGTCATTGCGGCGGAAGCGGCGACCCTCGCGGGCGACACCATCGCGAAGATGGTCGCGACCGAGCCCGACGCGCGCAAGCGCCACCTGCTGAAGGAGGCGTCCGACGGCCTCTTCGCGATCGGCAGCGGCACCGACTGCCTCGTGACCGATGCCGATCTGTTCGAGGACGAGTGATGGAGACCTACTGGCTCACCCTCGGCGGCGTGCTCGGCGCCCTGGCCGGCGCCGTCATCACCTTCGCCGCAGCGCATGTCATTCACGATCGGGATCGGCGTCACGCGCGCCGCTTTCGCAGCGTCGCTGATCTCGCGCTGCATCAGAGCGAGGTCATGCAGAACACCCGCGGCACCCGTGGCCCCAACGGGCAGGACTGGTGCGACCTCTACGACGAACTCCAGCCACACGAGAGGGACTGATGGGCGCTTACGCCAAGAACCTGCAGCGCCGTCTGCGCAACCCGCTGCCGCCCGCGGCCGTCAGCATGATTCGTGAGGGCGCCGAGGCTCGCGAGAAGGCGATCCTCAAGGGCATCTTCGACGGCAACTGCAACGTCACCCGATGCCAGCGGGTCATCAAGGGCGAGAACTGGTTCAACACGTCGACCCGCGCCTACTACTGCGGGACGTGCGCTCGGGAGATCAACCGCTGGTCCCAGCGCGACGAGGGCAAGGTGATCTGCGTCGAGGTCACGGACCCGAACGACAAGCCGCCCTTCCCCAGATGAGCCTCGACCGCAACCGGGCGGGCTGGGCTCGCAGCTTCCGCAACGTGATCCGCCTGGTCAACCCGATCGAGCCGCTCTACCTGCCGATCTTCGTCGGCGCCCGGCCGCGCAAGCACTGGGTCCGGGACAAGGATTGGACCCAGCGCGACAGATCTCGCCGTCGTCGCCCGAAAGCTTCCAGAAGATAAGCCGACGCGATTTCGTCAATATAATCTTGTCAACAACAGTCAGTCACAGGTGACTTACACATGACGATCACGGGAACCGACGAGCATCACACGCACATCACGGGCGAAGACTTCGACCCGATGGTCCGAGCGCTCCAGAAGCATTTCCTCGCCGGCTTCACGGAGCACGGGCGGCACCTGTTCACGACCGACGTCGACACGGACGCGCTCTACGAGACCTACCTGTCCAAGGTGCCGGCCGGGCAGCGGCAGTATCACACCTGCAACTGCTGCAAGACCTTCATCCGCAACTTCGGCGGGCTGGTCTATATCGCCGACGACGGCCGGCAGTTCCCGGCGATCTGGGGCAGCCAGCAGGCCCCCGAGACCTATCTCGCCGCGGTTGATCACATGCGGGTCCTGGTCCGCGAGGCGCGGGTGACGGGCGTGTTCCTGTCCAAGGAGCGCATGTGGGGCACGCCGGAAGCGGGCGGATTCACCCACTTCGCCATCCAGCCGCATCGCGAGCAGGTCTTCATGGACCGGGCGAAGTCGGCGTTCGAGGCGATGGCCGAGAAGCGCCAGGACTACGGCACGCTCTCGCACGGGCTGATCGACTACAAGGCCGACGTCGTGGCCCAGGCGCTCAATCTCCTGAAGGCCGACGTGCTCGCCTCGTCCGAGAAGTTCGTGGACGCCGCCCAGTTCCTGCACGAGCTCCACTCGACCCGTGCGGGCAAGCGCGGCGCGGCAGCGAACAACGTGGTCTGGAAGGCGGTCGCGATGGCCCCGGCCGGCTGGGCGAAGCCGCGCTCGACGATGCTCGGCACGCTGCTCGATGCCCTCAAGATCGGCAAGGACGTGGAGCAGCTCAAGCGGGAGTTCGGCGCCAAGGTCGCCCCGCTGCGCTACCAGCGCGCCCAGGTGGCGCCGACGACCGGCAACATCGCGGTCGCGGAGAAGAAGATCGAGCGGCTCGGCCTGGCTCCCTCGCTCAAGCGGCGTCACGCCCGGATCGAGGATCTGACGCTGCTCTGGCAGCCGAAGGCCGTGCGGGTGGCGCCGGCCGCGGGCGGCGTGTTCGGGCATCTCAAGGCCAAGGGCACGCAGCGCATGGCCTCGCTCGATGTGGTCGCCCGCGCGCCGGCGCCGATCACTTGGTCGAAGTTCGCCCGGACCGTGCTGCCCGACGCCCTCAAGATCGAGGTCCTCACGGCGACCATGATGAAGATGATCGGGCTGACCGCGGCCGTCGAGCCCGACAGTCCGCCCATCCTGCTCTGGGACCGCGAGGAGGCCCGCAACCCGATCGCCTGGTATGTCTACCCGCGGGGCAAGGCCACCGAGTTCTGGAATCTGCCGGTCGGCGCCTGGGTCGAGGTTCCGGGGATCAGCCTGCTGCCGCCCATGTATGCGGGCGAGGACGCCTACCCGCAGTATAGCAAGACCGCGATCTTCCTGCTGCGCGGCGCGGTCGATTCCAAGAGCTCCGGCCTCGCCCTGTTCCCCTCGTGCCTGCACGGGGACCTGCACGAGATCCGCTCGACGATCGAGGCGTTCTCCAATGACGGCTCGCTGGAGAACCAGGACGACCAGAGCGCCAACGGCGTGCGGGTGGGCGACAATCATCCGTCGCCGCTGATCCGGGTGACGACGAACGTCGGCTCGTCCATCCACCGGATCGACCGCTGGGACTAGCATCGCCAGGGTGGGGCCACACAGCCCCACCCGACTAACCGACAAGTAATCGTAAATATAGTTTTGTCGAAACAAGTAAGTCACGGGTGACTTAAGATGAGCATCTCTCCGTTCGAGGACGATCGCGACTACGAGGGTCAGGTCAGCGACCCGTTTAGGAACGGCGCGACTTCCCCAGCGCCGGCCAGCCGAGCGGTCGCCGTGGTCCTACCGCTGATCGAGAGCGGCAACCCTGCCGACTGCGTGGTCCCCGGCACGCTGCGGATCGGCGACACGCCCATCGACGACGTGATGCCCACCTGGACCAACGAGGACCAGGAGACGGCGCTGGCGCGCGGCTGGGGCGTGTTCGAGACAATGGAGAGTGGCCCGATCATTCAGCGCTGGGACGACCTGCCGATCTTCCTCTCCGACGACGACGCCGCGCGCCACGTCCGGAGCTGCCAGGCGGCCTCGCCGCTCTGCCGGAAGGCCGTTCTCTACCTCGGCGTCGCGCAGCGCGAGTGGCACGACGAGAACCGTCTCGCCGCCTAGAGACCCCGCGCACAGACAGCGCTGACATTGCTATAAACGCAATGTCAGCAACGACTTAGCGAGAGCACGCGATGACCATCCAACACATCACCAGCCACAGCGACGCCTCGACCATCGACTACGATCACGTCGTCGTGACGCTGATCGAGAGCAACAACGGCCCGGTCCTGACCTGCGACACAGCGCCAGACGATGCCGACCTGCCGGACACCCACTACGAATACGAGACCGACAAGCACTCGCACGCGCTGATCGCCGCGAGCCAGGGCAAGACCCTGTTCGCCTACACCGATTGCGGCCCGGACATCACCGCAGTCCTCGTGTTCGAGACCGCTGCCGAAGCCGTAGAGCAGTTCCGTGCGTCCATGAAGATCGTCTTCGACTGCGAGGAGCAGATGCGAGACGCCGCCTGCGCCGAGCCGACCCTGCGCGCCCAGATCTCCGAGGAAGCCGAGCGTATCGCCGCTGCATTCCTCGCCGAGCCGAACAACGCCGTGCATGTCCACAGCGAGTTCAGCCCCAACAAGACTGCCGAGCAGAACAGCTGGATGTCGATGGACAGCACCGCCTGGGGCCTGACGACCGTCACGATCGCCGCGAGCGCCCCAGAATCCAGCGTCGTCGTGGAAGTCGTCAAAGACTACCGCACGAACGCCGCCTAGTCGTTCCAGCCGACATGCCGAATTTGCTCTGCGATAGTCAAATCATCGCAGAGCACACAGCGAGCAGAGACATGCAGAACCAAGACACCATCACCCGCATGCTGCCGGGCGAGCGCATCATCGAGCAGACTGATGCTCCGGGCGGTCAGATCGCTCAGACGATCCAGCGTCTCGACGGCAGCGACTACGTGCGCCTCATGCCGGGCACCGTGACCATCGACCTGCGCACGCTCCAGACGCTGCTCGATGTTGCCGAGGCGTTCGACGACATCATCCCCGAGGATGTAATCGCCGAGTTCGATGCGGCGATGGAGCAGGCCCGCGAGGCTCTGATGCAGCCCGAGCTGCCGAATCCCGCACGGGCGATCTGCGAGTTCATCGCCGAGGCATCCCGATGAGCCGCGACCTCGCGCTCCCCGAGGACGTCTACGTCGTCCTCACCACACCCAACGGCGCCCTGAAGGTCTCCGGCGCCGAGCGGACCGCGGTCATCACCGCGGAGAAGGCCCTGATGGATCTCTTCGCCAAGGGCATCCGCAACGTCCACGTCCACGTCAAGACCCGCGGCGGGGCGCGGACCTACGCCCGCGTGTTCGCCTACCTCACCCGCCTGCGCAACGAGCTCCAGATCGAATGGGTGCTGCGCAGCCAAGGACGCATGCCCAATGACTGAGCGCCCCGACATCACCGTCCGCATCCTCGACGGCCACACCGACATCACGGTCGTCGGCGACGAGATCGAGCGGGTGAAGGCCCAGGCCGAGGAGCATGTGCGCTTCCTGCTGATGCGCGGCGCCGGCGTTGGCGTCGACATCAAGTGCGAGGACCAGACCATCGCCGTCGAGATCCGCGCCCACCTGGACCAGGTGGCCCACGACATCGCCTCGAACGCCTACCGGGTCGACGCCAACACCCGCATGCAGATCGAGAAGCTCACGTTGGAGCACGGGCGCCGGCAGGGGAAGACCATGATGACCCAAACGATCGTGGACGACTACCTGAACTTCAATCGCCCCTTAACCCAGACCGGCAACCGTCATGCGCGCCGGAAGGCCAAGGCGCTGAAGGGGAGGGGTTGATGGCATCGGGCCGCTACCTCACTCTCGACAGCGACGTCCACGAGACGACGACGAGAAGGAACACCGTGATGAAAGGCGAGGAGATCCTCAAGGAGCTCGGCATCAATCAGGGCCTGCGGCCGCAGAACGAGCTGGACCCGCTGCAACTGGTCGCGGACCTAGCCGAGGCCGCGGCCCAGGAGATCCTGGACAACGAGCCCTCGACCTTCTTCCAGCAGCCCCAGGACCGGCTGGAGAAGCTGCGCAAGGCCCAGCGCCTGCTCACCCTGAACGCGCGCCACGTCCCCTACGTCGTCGACCAGGTGATCGACCACGCCCGCGGTCTGGGCGGTCTCAAGCACTGATTTCGCCTGCGCGCTGGTTCGCGATGTAGGGATTCGGACCCTATACCGCGAACCAGCCATGACCATCAAGCGTCAATCGCGCGCCGACGGCCGCACGCTCACACGCAGTCTCACCCCTGAAGAAGCGGCTCGCATCCACGCCGATGCGTCCTACATCGACACGCCCGAGCAGATCGAGGCGCGACGCAAGGAGATCGAGCAGAGGCTCACCTACACCGGTCTCTCGGCTCGCCAGCGAACGCTCCTAGAGGTCGAGCTCCGCGTCTGCCATCTGCCGACGCCATGGCAGCGCAAAGAGGCCCGTTCGGCTGCCAGGCGCGCGCTCCACATCGAACGCCAGGAGAAGGGCGTCCACTACCCGGCCATCCGTCGCGTGAAGCCGCAGACCGACCCAAGCGCGACCCGCATCTACGAGAAGCGAACGACCGAGAGCATGGCTAGGAACGCCATGATCCGCGCTCACCCGCTCTACAAGCGCGCCGCCCACTACCAATACCAGAACCGGCTGCCACAGACCTACGCGGCCACCTGGGAGCGCATTCAGGTGATGCTGAAGGAGCAGGGCGCCGAAAGCGCCGACGCCACCTGACAGGCCCTACGATCGCGAGCTACATGCGAAGGCATGAAGACACATGCCCTCATCCTCGCGTCCCTGCTCCTCACCACGGCTGCCCATGCCGAGACCGAGGCTCCTGGCCCCTACACGGTCAAGCGGGATCTTCCTGCCTGCCAGAGCGTCGCGGATTTTGACCGCATCATGCTGATGGTGCTCGACAAGAAGAACCCATTGGAGCAGGCGCGCGGCCGGCGTGCCTTCGCCGAGCTCGCGGAAGGACCGACCATCCCAGCCACGGCCGGGCGCCGCTGCGTCGTCATCCCCAAGGGGACCGTGGTCACGGTGCAGAAGCGGACCGGCGTCTACGACTGCGTGCGCTACAAGGGCCAGCCACCCGCCTACTACGAGCGGACCTGCATCTACACCAAGAGCGTGACCACGGCGCCGCTCTCCGGACCCGCACAGACCGCGGACTGGTATTGGTATTGAGCCGCGAGCTCCCAACCGACATGCCGACGTCTCTCGCGCATAGTGCATCTATCGACAGAGCGAGAGCGTCATGACCAGCATCAACTACAGCCTCGAAGTCACCTACGAGCGCAGCGAGGGCAGCGACGGCGACATCGAGGAGATCGCGGCGCGCTTCGGCTACGAACGGGGCGGCTCGGGCTCGGGAGGCGACACCAGGGACATCGACTTCGATCGAGACACGCCACCCACCGAGGAGGAGCTGCTGGAGCTCAAGAGAGCCTTCCGGAAGCTCCACTATCCCGTGAACGCGCATGTCGAAGAGTTCCGCAGGCTCGGCGAGAACGAGTTCCCCGACGACAACGACGACTGGGAGGGGAAGGTCTGGGACATCGTGGATGATCTCGACGACCGTGAGCAGCTCCGGAAGGAGAGCGAGGACTAGGACCACACAGGGGCGCACCACGGGCGCCCCTTCTTCGTAGAGCACCCGGTCCATGGAAGCCTGGTCCAGGCTCACACAGGCCACGGTCCGGAGAGGCCAGGCCTGTCTCATGGATGTCCCATGGACGTCACCTGCATGTCCCCTCGAACCTCAATGCGAACTATCGGGCGAGGGCCGCGAATGTCTCACCGATGTCCCATGGATGTCACCTGGATGTCCTATGGATGTCCCATCAAAATCCAATGCGAACGCGATTTTGCGGAAAATGTCTCATCAGGGGACATGAGCCCGAGCAGCCCGATTTCGCAGCCCAAAACCATCAATCAGCTCTAGAGAGACATGGACCCGATCGAGAGCGTCTTAGGGGCAAATCGCATGAGAAGCTCATAGAGCGTCGGGAAGCATGTGAGAGCGTCAGAGAGACACAGAACGAACGAAACGCGCTGTGTGATGCTCTGAGCGAAGCGAGCGACGCATCCAACGAATAGAGCGCATCAGCATCAGAGAGACACGAGCGAGAGAGCGTCTGTGGGGAGCGCGTAGGGGAGGGGAGAGACAGCCCCTAGAGAGACGCCAGCGTGTGTGAGCCCATAGAGAGCCGGGGAGTGGGGAATAGCTGGGAGAGGGATCAGATAGACACGGCCGCGCGGCGCCCGTTTCCCTCTACGTCCACCGATCCCCGAACACCTTGGACGCCCACACGCATCCGGTAGCCTCGCCACGATCGCTGCTGTATCTCTATCACTGCAAGCGCAGCGCGCCGGACGCGCAGCTGCCTCTGGGCTCTCTCTGTGCCTGCTTGTTGCTGACGCTGCTGACCGGTGCCCCGAGGTCTCGTCCGGACCGCTTGAGGGGCACCGGCAGCGGTCTGTCTTCCTGATCCGGAATTTAGGAACGGCCAGGGGCGGGCCCTGGAACGATCCACGGAACGCCTCGGGTCGCCGGAGATCCCATGGAAATCTCCAAGTCCGCGTTCCTGTAAAAACCTATTACCTACTATCTACCTGTATATACCTATTTACAGGAACGCGGACTTGGAGCTCTTGGATTTCCAAGCGTCCGGCGACCCACGGGCTCCCATGGGATTTCATGGCAGGCACCGGCGACCCAAGGGGCTCCTCGGCCTCCCATGGCGCGCCCGGAGATCGGCTCTCACGTATATAGAGCACGCGAGCGTGTATCCAGAAGCTTAGAGCTTCCATAACGTGCCAGTAGCATCCCTAGCCTAAATATCGTTTCTAGTCTTCGTCAGCAACGAAGCGCAGCGCTTCACAGACGAAAGACAGACAGATGACCGCTAAGACCGCTCGCACCCGCAAGTCCTTCAAGAACGACGCCCCGAAGATCAACGTCAACTTCGGAGAACTCCAGCACGACGCCATGATCGCCACCCGCGACGCCGCTGCCGAGAGCGAGCGCCTCGCCGCGATCCAACTGAGCCTCGAAGAGACCTTCGCAGACCTGCCGGTCCAAGAGGCCGAGGCGTCCGATGCGGTCCTCGATCTCGTGGCTCAGGAGATCGCTGCCGAGGAGATGCGCGACGAGCTCCAAGCGCCCGCTACCCCGACCGGCCCGAGCTTCCGGGAGCTGATGGACCTGCTCGACGACACGGACATCGAGATGGCCCAGCGCACCATCAACGCCGCGATCGACGAGCGCGCCCAGTTCGAGCTCCAGAAGAAAGGCGACGGCCACAACATCCAGCGCACCCTGAAGAAGGCGCGGGAGGGCATGGGCGTCTCCAAGGCTCCGGCCCGCGTGCTGATCGCAGCCGCTGTCGACACCGCCTTCGTGAACCGCACGCAGCACGACGGGTCGCGCTACAACGTCTACGCCATCGACAAAGTGGTCGACATCCTGCGCGCCCTCGGCAGCGACGCGGGTGAGGTCAAGAACGCCATCAACCGCGCCTGCCTCAAGTCGATCTTCGCGCTGCAAGCCGCGGGGCACGCCTTCAGCCTCGAACTCGCCAAGGCGTGCGCCTCGGACAAGTATGGGGTCGAGATCGCGGTCCGGAAGCACCTGACGCGCCACACGGTCTCCGCGAGCACCGCGCCGACCCAAGCGTCCTCGACCATGCAGGCCCTGGAGACCCTCGGGGTTGTCAAGCGCGAGGGATCGAGCCGCAACCCCACCTTCACCCTGACCGACGCCCCGATCACCGCGGCGCTCAAGGAGAAGATCCAGAAGGCCGCCTAAGACCCGAGACGAGACTGGGGCGCCCTGTGCGCCCCTTTCTCTTGCCTCGGTCCGCCCCATGGGAGCCCGCGCTTCCGGTTCTGGGAATTAGGAACGGCTAGGGGCGGGCCCTGGTATGGTCCATGGCAGGCCACGGTCCTCCACGGTCCGGCTTTCCTCGGCTTCCCATGGGCACGGTCCGGTGATCCACGGCCTGCCGCGGGGTCCCATGGGAGGCCGTGGGGTGGGGCCGCGTCCCGTGCCGGAGACGTATCCTAATATCCATGTCGCCCCATACTGCACCACAACGCACCAGTTCTATCCATACATTTCGTAGTGCATAGTCATTCTTGTCAGCAACGAAGCGCAGCGCTTCACAAGACAAGAGATCAACCAATGCGCCATCTCGTTTCTTCTGTCGTCAACGCCCTCGCCGACGCGATCGAGTTCACGAATGCCGCCCTCGCCGCTGCTCCGAACGTCCAGAAGCAGCATCTCAGCAAGATCATCGACCAAGAGGAGAAAATGGAAATGCGTGTCGCTCGGGCCCTGGGCGTGCCCTACCGTGAGTTCGTCGAGGGAGAGCTCGACAGCTTCTACGTCGAGGATGCGGAGCGTGAGATCGCGCGACGCCGCACCGAGCGCAAGCGCATGATCGACCGCAAGGCCCGCGAGCGCGCCGAAGCACTGGAGCTGCGCGAGGAAGCGTTCGCGTAAGGGGTAGCGCAGCACGCGCGACACACAGAGGGGCGTCTCGCGAGGGGCGCCCCATATCGTTGCGCTCGATCAGCCCATGGGATCGCACAGGGGCGCGCAGGAGCCCCATGGGAGGGTCCGGAGCACCGTGGACAGCTCCGGAGCCTGCCGCGGGCTTCCACGGGCCTCCTGAGACGATATTTTCGCATTGGTGCCCCATGGAGTGCCATGGGAGGGATCGGGCTGCCATGGGCGGACGCCGTTGACCCATCCGGTTCCGGAAATTAGGAACGGCTTGGGGCGGGCTTCGGTAGAGACCCATGGCGCGGCGCGGGCTCGATCGCTCGCGCATCACTCGATCAAGCGCTCTTAAATCGTGCGCAATACATCGTGCATCATTGAATTGTGCGCATGTAGATTGCGCACACGCTCGTGTTGCTCGCTTGCTACTGTCAAGAGCAAGAATGCGTCTCAGAAGAAAATTCCTATTTTCTGCAAAAAGTCACTCAGTGCTGATTGACTCTCAATGCGAACTGACTAAATTGTCTCTTGTCAGCACACAAACACAGAGAGACACAGACATGAGCAACAACGTCGCGAAGAACGAAGCTGTCACTGCTTACAAGCTCGCTCTCACTTCTGCTTTCGACGCTCGCGAAGCTTATGAGCGCGAGAACAACGCTAACGAAAACATTTTCAAGACGTTCAAGTCGCTTCGCGCTGACTTCGCGTCAGACGTCGTTTGCGAAGTCATGCACACTGCGAACGTCGCTGCTGACTTCATCAATCGTCAAGAGCGTCGCAACAAGCGTTTCAACGTCTACAGCGCTGAGAAAGTGTTCAACGTCGCGCGCGCTGCTGTCAAAGCTGAAGCGCTGAACGTCTACAGCAAGCACGTTTTCTTGACTGCTCTCAATCTGACGAAAGCTGACAAGAGCATGACGCACGCTGACGCTCAAGCGTCGCTGTGCGACGCGCTCAAGTGCGACGCGACGAAAGAGCAACTGATTTCGCGCTACGCTCGCAGCATCGCTGCAAGCACTGCTGACACTCAGTCAAGCTCTAGCATCAATGCGCTGCAAATGTTCGACGTGCTGACAGAGACGCGCGACGACATGAACAAAGTCGCTTACAAGCTCAATCTGAGCGCGACGACGACGAAGCGTCTCGCGAAAGCGCTGAACGTCGCGCTCTAAGCGCTCAGACGCACGCTAGAGACGCTTCGCGCGTCTCTAGCGCTCTCACTAGCTCAGAGCGCGCGAACGCGCTGTGCGACGCTCTCATGAGAAGCAAACGCTATGTGCAAGTCTGACGCTCTGCGCGCTGAAATCGCGTCAATCGAAGCGCGTCTGAGCGAGCTTCGCACAGAGAAGCAACGCGCACGCGAAGCTTATCTAGCGCTTGTCGCGTCGCACAGAGACGAAGATGCGCGCTTGCGTGTCGCGAAGCATCGCGCGCGCAAAAAGCTCGAAAAAGTCAGTCAGCAGTGATTGACTTGCAATGCGAACGCATGCGACAAGCATTTGTCAGCAACACAGAGAGTTTTCGTCATGACGCTTCAAGATATCGCTGAGATGAACGCTGAGACACGCAAGCTCGCGCAAGAGCAAGCGCTGATGAGCGCGTTCGACAGCTTCGCAGACTATCGCACTGACATGAGCGCGCGCGACGATTTTGACGCTTACAGCGAGCGCGTTGAAATGCTTGTGATGCAGTTTCACTACATCGACGCTGTGCGCATCGAACGCAAGCACGACAGCTTTCATCACGTCGTTGTGCGCACGCTTAACGATGCGCATTATGCATGCTCTGATCTTAACTTTGACGAAAACATTACATTGCAGAAGCAATGTTTTCGCTTCGACAACTTCGCAGACTTCAAGCGTTTTCTTATGCATTGCGTCGAATTAGTGCTTGACGAGCAAGCATGACACACTGATGCGCGCGTGACACACTGATGCACGCGCGCATCACGTTGCACGTTTGTCACTGTAGTTTTTGAGACACAGTGATGTCCTAGAGCCACACTCACGCGCTCTGGGCTATGCCTCGGGTGTCCACCAGCATCTCCGGCCGGTCCTTGGGAGAGGCACCAGATCCCCGGCGATCATCCTTGGGTCCCAGGCTCCCCACTCCCCAATTCCCCGTGCGCGAACTCGGACAGATCGAGCTGCAGGATGGCTTCGAGGACGACGTATTCCTCGGAGATCCCGAGACGGTCCGCTTCGCGGACCACTTCGGTTCTCTCCTCGGGCGTGAACTGCCGCATGAGCTCGCGGGCCAGCTCCAGCAGGTCGATCTCCTCGGGGCCGGCGCTCATTGGCGCGACCGGATGCGTTCGAGACGCTTCTCGCGCTCCAGCCGCTTCTCCCGACGCCGGGCGAGCGTCTCTGCTGTCGGACGCTTGATGGTCGGCATGGGCTCGTCCGAGGGGAACGTCTCCAGGTAGACGGTGAAGCAGGCTTCGAGCAGCTCCTTGTTCGACATGCCGCGGCGGACGGCTTCGAGCTTGAAGCGCTGGCGCAGCTCGGGCTCGACCTTGAAATTGAGGTCGACGAAGCCTTCGCTGGGCAGGTGCAGGTTGATCGGGGCCTGCGCGAGCTTGGGCGGGGCCGCAGACAGCCGCGAGGGACGCGCGTCGACCTTGGGAGCCGGAGCAGGGGAGGGCGCCTCTACGGGCTCTGGAACGACTTCGGGCGCCGGCTCGGCCGGCATGGGAGGCGGGGCGATCTTCAGACGGCTCATGCGGGCACCTTGGCGATCAGGGAGGCACGCTGGGAGGCGCGGGGATCGAGCTCGGCGACCTTATCCACGACCTCCTGCATCAGGGCGTCGGCGCGCTCATTGAGCGAGGGGAAGGTGGTCTCGTTCAGGGCGCGGCCGGTGTTCTGCGCGGTCCGGTAGCTGGGCTTGGCCGAGATGTGGGTCTCGCAGACGCCGTAGCCGGCGACCCGGACATACTCGCGCGCGTCGTTGACCTCGACCTGGCTCTCGCCCGTCTGGTTGATGACGAAGAGGATGCGCTTGCGCTCGATGCCGTTGGAGATCAGCTCGTGGGCGAACTTCACCTGCGGGGCGAGGTCGTCGAGCGCGACCGAGGTCGGCACGATGATGAGGTCTGCCTCCTTGGCGACGTCACGGCCCGCGGTCTCGGAATCGGGGCGGCCGTCGAACACCATGAGGTCGTAGTTCATCGACTGCAGGAGCGCCTGGCGCACGTTGGCGAAGGGCTCGGCCGAGACGGACGGCTCCAGGTTCGCTTCCATCCGGAGCGAGGCCCAGTCCACGGACGTCTTCTGCTTGGTGTTGAGGTCGGCGATCTTCACGCGCCAGCCGGCAGCCGCGTAGCTGCGGGCGATCAGTCGGGTGAGGGTGCTTTTACCGACGCCACCCTTCTGGGAGAGGCAAGCTATGGTGAGCATGGGCGGATTTCCGTTTCGCGAAGTCGCTGACAAGCGGATTCGCCCATGCTTACGTTAAGGCCCGGTTAACGGGTAGGGAACGGACCCGGAACGCTACCCGTCCTCGCGCCGGTTCTTGATGAGCCGGAAGCTGCGGGCCGCCTTCTCGCTGACCCGGTTGTAGGCGTAGTCGTGGCAGACGATCCGGCCCTTGTAGTGCCCGAGGTTGCCCCAGTGGCAGTCACCGAGGAAGTCGGGGATCTTGATGCCCTTGAGCTCCTCGATCCCCTTGAGCGGGCGCACGCGGGCCTGGGCGAGGATCTTCCCGCCCTCGGAGATCGCGCGACAGGGCGCCAGCCAGGCGCGGGCGTCGGGATAGTCCTCAAGCTCCTTCCAGAGGTTCCACTCACGGACGTTGTGGAACTCGCCCTTGTTCCAGCCGGCCTCGACCTTGAAGACCAGATTCTTGCCGTCGGGCTGGGCGTAGACGACGCGGCTCTCCCCGCTGCCGAGAAGCTCGCCCAGCATGAACCGGTTGAACTCCTCCTGGAACGGATCGAGCAGGTCGCAGAAGTTCTGCTTGCGGAAGCCGCTCATGACTGGAACCCCGAGCCGGCGCGGCCGGGATAGGAGGGCGTCCACGATCCACCGAGATTGCTCCGCTCGTGCTCCTTCGTCACGGCTCTCGTGATCTGTCGAGCAAGCTCGTGAGCATCCGTTTCTGCGTAGTTCACGCCTTCGAGCTGCGGCGCCCTCGGGAGCTTGCCGTGGAACAGCTCCTCTTCGAGCAGGCCGGCGACCTCGTGCATGTTGGGCTTGGGCGTGTGGGGCACGAATTCGGGATAGTCGAACAGGAGCTCGGCTTCCTCGGCTGAGACCGCGAGCGCGCGCCAGGTGTAGTTGATGCTGCCCCAGGCGGTCCCGTGCGTGCGGGTGGCGTAGCGCGGCGTCTCGTTCTCGTAGGGCTTCGGGCTCTGGTCGAGATCGGCGCCGCGGTAGGTGATCTTGCGCTCGCGCACCCGGAACGACAGGATCGGCTGGTCGCGGATCTCGACCGCACCGAACTCGTCGCTCTCGACCACGAAGCTCATGTCCTCGTCGTCGACATCGACCGTGTTGAAGGTGATCCGCTCGGACTTCTCGCGCTCGACCTGAACGCCGTCGATGCCCTGGACCCAGCCCAGCAGCTCGCCGGAGCCGTCGGATCGGACCTCGAAGAAGTCGAGGCCCTGCCGGACGCGGCTGGTGTCGAGCTCCGCGTGCCCGTTGGTCGCGGTGAGGCCTCCCCAGGTCATGGCTGGAGATCCTTCTCGATCAGGTCGGCCGCCTCATTCGAGACAGCCGTCCAGTAGGCGATGGAGAGACCCTGGGCGGTCAGGGCGGCGTTCACCCAAAAGCGGAACCAGGCCATCACGCAGCCCTCCGAGCGATCGTCTGGGCGCAGTGCATCAGCGCGTCCCAGTGCTTGAGCGCCGCGGCGACCTCGCGCTTGAGGTTGTCGATGCTCACGCCGTCGTTCTCGATCCAGAAATCGACGATGGTCTCGTCGAAGGTGTCGAACTCGTTGCCCGTGGGCGGCGCCAGCGGGTTCCGGACGCCGATCACCATCCCGAGCCGGTCCCGGTAGACGAGGCCCTGATCGCGGCGCACCGAGCCGAAGGAGAAGGCCTTCGCGTCCGGGTGCTCACGCTCGGCGCGCGGGATGGCGAGCGCCGGCAGGATGTTGCGGCCGAACTTGTCTTCCAGCGCGTTGCCGATCTCGCCGAGGATCTTGCGGATCTGCCAGGGCTGGCCGTTGACGTCGACGAACTCGGTCTTGCCGGCCTGGGTCGAGACCTGATCCCAGGTCAGCCCGAACTGCTGGACGGCGATCTCGCGCAAGGGGAGCCCGTCGTCGATCGGCTGGACGCCGTAGTCCTGCTGCAGGATCGTCTGGACCAGCGTCTTGCCGGCCTTCGGGTTGCCGCAGAGGGCGATGTAGCGGGGAAGGGTGGTGCTCATGGGATGCTAAGTCACTGCTGACTGATGATGGAAGCCGCACTAAGCCCTTGTTCGGGCTACAGAATTTGGCAGGGGAGGGGTTAGTGAAGGGTGGTGACGTCGGGAGCCTGGTCGCCCGCGAGAGCGGCCTTGCGCTTCAGGGCCCGCAGCATCGCCACGAGCCGTTCGTTGCGGGCCCGGAGCCGGGCGTTCTCCTGCTCCAGGCGATCGAGACGCGAGACGTGATTGCCCCGCGCATCGAAGAAGTGGACCGGATCGACCGGCTTGCGTGCGTTGCTCATGCTGCTCTCTATAGCTGGATCTACGCGGCCTGCGCTGCCGAAACGAGCAGGTGCCAGGGGAAGTCCTGGTTCGGGAGCAGGATGCGCTCGGCGAATCCAGGCGTGGCCTCGACGATGCCGCGGCGCTGCCGGGCGTGGTCGCGCAGATGGGTGTTCTGCTTGTCCACGAAGTCGAGAATGAAGGCGATATTCGGGACACCCTTCTTGGCGCGCAGCCCGCGACCGATCCGCTGCCGGAGCGCGACCTCTGCCTTGCCGGCGCCGGCCAGGATGACCATACCGACGGCCGGAACGTCGACGCCGACGTCCAGAATCGTCGTGCCGATCAGGACCTCGATCGAGCCGGTCTTCAGCCCGGCCAGCGCCGCCTTGCGGGCCTTCTGGTTGTCCTCGCCCTGGATGAAGCGGACCTTGGCGCCGGCCGTCTCCAGCGCGGTCTGCACGTTGACCCCGTGCGCCTTGTGCTGAACCAGGATCATCACCGGCAGGCCGGCGCGCACGCCCTTCATCGCCTCGTTGACGATCACCGCGTTCCGGATCGAGTTCTCGGAGATCCCGACCTTGTAGGCGCGCTGGTAGGGCGTGGTCTTGAACAGGGCCTTGGGCGGGCTCGTGTCCACATACTTGAAATAGGGCGTCGCCAGGATGCCCTTGTCGATCAGCTCCTTCTCCGTGACCTGGATCAGGATCGGGCCGAACGCGGCCATGAGGCGCATGTTGTCCTCGGCGTCGTCCCGCATGAAGGGCGTCGCGGTCAGCGCCAGCCGGTAGTGGGCGTTCTTGCAGTGGCGCAGGATCTCGAAGTAGCTGTTGCCGCCCGCCTCGTGCGCCTCCTCGCCGATCACGAACTCGATCATCTCCAGGAACTTGATCGTGGTCGCGCGCAGCTTGTTCTGGCGATCGGCCTTCGCGGTCGCTTCCTTCGCCAGGGCCTCGTCCGAGAGCCGCTCGCTCTCCTGGCGCTTCTCCAGCCGGTCGAGCATCTTGTGGATGTCGCCGGGCTTGGCGTTCGAGGCCTTCATGGACTTCTTGAGGTCGAGCTTCTCCTGCTCCTCGGCGCGCGCCCGGCGCTCGATGATCGCGGTGAGCTCCTTCTCGACCGAGCCCTCGGCGAGCCGGGCCATCAGGGTCTGCACCATCGCGACGTTGATGCCGCGCACCGGGGACCACTCGCCGTCACCGATCACGCCGACGCGCCAGCCGTCCTCCTCGAAGCCCTCCTTCATCTGGTGCATCAGCACGCCGCGCGTCGTGATGAAGAGGGTGGGCATGCGCAGCGCCCGCGCGCCGAGCCGGGCGATCCGCGACTTGCCGCCGCCCGTGGCGATCTGGGCGATGCCGCGGCCGTGCTTCAGCAGCTGCCGGATCGTGCGGGGCTGATAGGCGTAGCGGGGATCTCCGTCGCGCTCCTCGTCGCTCAGGACGTCCGGAGAGCCCTTGGGCTTCGGCAGCGGGTTGGCTGCGATCTGGACCTTCACGCCGCGGCGCGTGAGCTCCGCGTGGAGCATGTGGGCGAAGCCGGCCGGGAACCGGCAGGTCGCGTTCGCGAAGAAGGAGGATCGACCGTCCCACTTGCCCGGCCCGAAGGCCGCTGAAAACTCAGCGCCCTCGACGGCGTAGCTGAGAACCTCGTGCGCCATCGCCTTGACCTCCTTCGAGGCCCCGACGAGCTGCGCGTTGACGACCCCGCGGGCCATCGTGACGCGATCAGTCACCACTGATTTACCTTGCCTTCCGCTTCGCCTATGGTAAGTAACCACTGACTTATCACAGGCTCCCATGTATCCCAAGGCCCTCTCGCTTCCACCGGACCGGCTGGTGCCGAACTCGTGGAACACCAACCACGTTTCACCCGAGAACGAGGCGAAGCTTACGGCGTCGATCCGTCGGCTTGGTCTGATCGAATCCATTGTCGTTCGCGAAAACGGCAAGGACCTCGAAATTCTGAGCGGCGAGCATCGCGTTCAGATTTGCGTTCAGCTCAAGGTGCCGCTGATCCCGGTGCTGAACCTGGGACCGATCTCCGAAGACGAGGCCAAGCAGATCGGCCTGGTCCTGAACGAGCGCTACGGCAGTGACGACGCCATCGAGCTGGCGGAACTGCTCAAGGGCTTTGGTGACGGCTTCGACTTTCAGGAAATTCTCCCCTGGAGCAACGACGACATTACGCAGATCTTCTCGTCGGTCGATATAGCGCTCGACAAGCTCGATCTCGACGCTGGCGAGTCCGAATCGGATGCCACGAGCGATCCCGAGGAGCCCAAGCTCCCGGCCGCCCCGAAGACCCACCGGGTCATGCGCTTCCAGGTGCCCGAGGGCGACGCCGACAAGCTCGCCGAGCTGATCGCCCGGACCCAGAAGCGCCAGGGCTTCACGGCCGGCTCCGAGCTCCAGAATGCCGGCGACGCGCTGGTCCACCTGCTGCTCGGCAAGACCGCTCCCGCAACCGTCGACTTCCCGGACGCCCTCGATGCGTGATCGCGGCATTCGGGTTCACGAGCGCATCGAGCCCCGGTTCGAGGATTGCCGGAGCTGCCTCTTCTTCTCGACCGGGCGGGTGAACCGCAATCCCGCCTGCCGCACCTGCGGCTGCGGGGAGAACTTCGAGCCTCGCATCCGGGACAACGAGCCCACCGAGCGCGACCTCTACGACATCATCAAGGACTGGGCCGATGACGACGCTGACTGACCTGCCCATCGAGCACTGGCCGATCGGCAAGCTCAAGCCCTACGCGAAGAACGCCAAGAAGCACACGCCGGAGACGACGAAGAAGCTCGTCGGCGTCATCCGCGGCGCGGGCGTCTGGACCCAGCCGCTGATCCTGCGCGAGAACGGCGAGATCATCGCGGGCCACGGCCGGCGCCTGGCTGCGATCGAGATGGGCCTCAAGTCCGTCCCGGCCGTCGTGGTGAAGGGTCTCTCCGACGCCCAGGCCGAGGCGATGCGCCTGGCCGACAACAAGGCGTCCACCCAGGACTACGACACCGCCCAGATCCGCGAGAGCCTGACCTGGCTCGCCGGCGAGGACGACGTGGACGTCAACCTGCTCGGCTACGAGGCCAAGGAGCTCAGCTTCCTCACCGAGGACCCGGCCGAGTTCGACGAGAGCGCCTTCGTCGAGGACATCTCCGAGGCCGTCGAGGAGCAGCAGGTCGAGAACACCAAGAAGGCCGCGGCCGTCGACACGTCGACCATGCGGGTCGCGGATGCGCTCGGCTTCGGCAAGCTCACGGTCGAGCAGGGCCGGCGCGTGAAGGCCTTCATCGCCAAGATCGAGGGTGAGACCGGCGAGACCGGCGCGGACGCCCTCATGGGCTTCCTCGACGCCTTCGGGGTCGCTGCCTGATGCGCTTCCCGGCCAACTGCATCCTCGTCGCGCTCGTCTGCGGCGGGACCCGGATGCGCTTCCAGCGCAACCGCTTCGGGCGCTACCACGCCTTCTGGCGCACCCGCGACGGGCTCGCCTGGAACTTCACGGCCCGCGACCGCGCGCGCCGGGGCTACCTCGCCAACGCTCTCTATCTCGGGTCGATCAAGCGCCTGCCGAGCCAGGATCGGCTTGTCCGCACCTGTCAGTCAGTGGTGACTTCCCATGCCTGATTTCGAGAACAACCCGCTCATCAAGGAGATCGACGCCAAGCGGAAGGCGGCCGAGGAGGCGCGCGCCGCGGAGCCGAAGATCATCTCGATCAAGACCCGCTCGGCCTGGGTGCCGGAGAAGGTCGAGAAGAAGAAGCGCGTCCGTCGGCCCAAGGTCGATCAGGAGGCCGTCGAGATGGTCGAGCGCATCCTGGCCCGGCTCAAGGCCGGCGAGGTCGAGGGCGCGCTGGTGATCGTCTCGTGCAAGGGCGAGCGCGAGGGCTTCTTCGATCTCGCGCTGCGCACGCCGGCCGGCAAGCGGGTTGAGCAGGAGGCGCTGCGCTGGATCGGCGCGATGGAGCTGATGCGCGGCGACCTCGTGGAGCTGGCCGAATATGGCGAGCCGACCGACGATGAGGTCATCATCCTCGACGACGGCGATGACGATCCGGAGCTCGGCGCATGAGCACCTACCGGATCTCGCGCGCCTTCTCGTCGTCGGTCGAGCGCACGCCGCGCGTGCTCGAAGTCGCCGAGGCCTTCGGTCTGGGCCTCTCCGACAAGCGCTTCGTCGTCTACGACGACCTGCTGGTCGAGCTGAACCAGGGCGATGTCGTCTACATCACCGGCCAGTCCGGGTCCGGCAAGTCGCTGCTCCTGCGCGACCTGACGGGCAAGCTGCGCGCCGACGGCAAGGTCGTGGCCGATCTCAACGAGGTCGAGCTCACGGACGAGCCCGTCATCGAGCAGGTGGGTGGCTCCATGACCGAGGGGCTGCGGCTGCTGGGTCTGGCCGGCATTTCGGACGCCTGGATCTTCATCCGGCGCCCGTTCGAGCTCTCCGACGGTCAGCGCTACCGGGTGAAGCTCGCCAAGATCATCGGCTCGAACGCCGATGTGTGGGTCGCCGACGAGTTCGGCGCCGTCCTCGATCGCGTCACCGCGAAGGTCATCGCCTTCAACGTCCAGAAGGCGGCCCGCGCTGCCGGCCGGACGCTGATGGTCGCGACCACCCACACCGACCTCAAGGACGAGCTCGGTCCCTCCCTCACCATCACCAAGCGCTTCCGCGAGAAGGTGGAAGTCGAGAAGGCAGCAGTATGAGCACCGAATCCGACATTCACACCAAGATCGTCATCGGCGATCACGATGTGACCATCACGAGCCGGGAGCCCGAGGGCCTCGTCGTGACCTCACAGCCGCGCTCGCAGGTCGACATCCAGGCCAAGACGAACGGCGATCTGGTGATCGGCAACATCACCTTCGGCGGCGCGCCCGATCGCCTCAACATCACCGCGGCCAAGATCCTGACCACGCCGGCTGCCGAGGCGCCCCGGACCACGGGTCTGCGGATCGGCGAGGTCGTCGAGGCGATGCAGGCCGGCAAGCGCGTGGCCCGCGCCGGCTGGAACGGCAAGGGTATGTATCTGGAGCTTCAGGTGCCGGACGCTCACTCGAAGATGAGCCTTCCCTACGTGTTCATGTTCACGGCCTGTAAGAACCGGGTGCCGTGGCTGTGCTCGCAGTCCGATCTGCTGGCCCAGGACTGGGAGATCGTGTCGTGAGCGAGAACGTCACCATCCTCATCGTCCGGCGCTCCGGCTGGCGCTCCTCGGCCCCGCTGATGGGCTACCGGGTGCGCGAAACCACGGTGGATTGCCTCTGCCTGGTCGCTTCGGAGCGCGCGGCCGTCTCCGCGGAGACCTACGGCGCCGTCATCCTCGAAGACCTGCGCCGCGAGGACATCCCGGCGATGGCCTGGCGCGCGATCTCGGCCGGCATCCGGGAAGGCGTTTCCTGCCCGGTCGTCACCCGCTGGACCAATCCGAGTGCCGGAGAGACGCTGTGAGGACGATCCGGGAAGCCTTCTGGGGCGTGCTCCTCGCCGGAGCTTTCTCCCTCGTCGTGCTCGTCGCGCTCGGCCCGCAGCCGTGAGCCTCGACACCTTCATTGACCTCGCCCGCATCGTTGGATGCCTGGGCGGGGCCGCCCTGCTCGTTCGAGCTTTCTTCTACGCCCCGATCTGAGATGTCGCTCGAAATTGGATGCCCCAGCGTTGCGCGAGGTTCGTCGCACAGCGCGACCGTCGTGTTTGACGGCCCCGACACGCTGATCGCGCGTGAAAGCGCCCCTGCGCGATTTTCGCTGATCGACGAGATGGTCGTCGAGCGGGGCACCAAGGACGACTGGGAGCTGCTGCACGACCTGCACTACAAGGCCGAGAGCCTGCCGATCGGGCCCCGGTTCTGGAAGCTGGCGCTCCACGGCGAGACGATCGGCGTCCTCGTGACCTCGAACCCCAAGGGGCTGCTCAAGGAGCGCCACGTCGCCTTCCCGCGCCTCAAGCCGGGTGGAGACGAGACCAAGCTCACCAACACCAACCGCTACGTCTACCTGAACGCCAACTTCCGGGTGATCGCGCGCTTCGTCGTGGACACGATGTATCGCGGGATCGGCTGCGGCTACCGGATGATGAACCTGGTCTCGCGCATGGAGGGGAACACCTTCATGGAGATCCAGTCGTCCATGTCGAAGTTCAACCTGTTCGGGCAGAAGGCCGGGTTCAAGTTCGTCAAGCCGATGAACGCCAACAAGTTCGAGGCCGGGCTCAAGTTCTTCCGCAGCCATTTCGAGGCGAACCCGGCCGACTACGAGGCCATCCTGGCTGAGATCGCGGGCAAGTCGCCGGCCGAGCAGGAGAAGCTCGTCCAGGCCGCCCGCGACTTCTACTACCGGCACTCGGCGCTGGAGAAGACCGGCAACAACCGCGACAAGGGCCAGGGCCGGGTCGACGAGATGGACGCGCGGCGCGTGATCCGGAGCCTGCAACAGATCACGTTGGCCTCGCCGATGTATGGCGTCTGGAAGAACCCGGACAAGGGTCGGGTCCTGCCCGAGAGCCTTCCTCTGTCCGCATTCGACCGGCAGAAGCCGACCGAACCCCTGGTGCTGACATGAGCAAGCGCTTCGCAGCCACAGCAAAGCAGCGTGAGATCATGGATCTGGTGCTCGGCTCCGCAGATGCGGGCCGGGACCTCAGCTTCGTCGATCTGCACGCCGATCTCTCCTACGAGGCGACCCCGCAGGCGCTCCAGTATTCCATCCGGTATCTGGAGCAGCACGGGCTCCTCGTCCGGAAGTATGGAGCCGGACGCAGGCTATCTCTCGCTCCGACGCTTCTGGCTTATCAGCTGATCCGGCCCACAGCCGGAGAGCCTGTCTTGGAA
Source organism: Methylobacterium sp. AMS5 (assembly GCF_001542815.1). GTDB lineage: Bacteria > Pseudomonadota > Alphaproteobacteria > Rhizobiales > Beijerinckiaceae > Methylobacterium. The sequence continues at coordinate 46,258 of NZ_CP006993.1, read as the reverse complement.
GATCCAAGTCCGCGCTCCTGATAAAGACTAGATACTAAGTAACTATATATACTACTATTACAGGGACGCGGCTCCGGACGCGCGCTTGGAAAGGTCAGTCAGCAGTGACTAATGAGACAGAGGCTCCGGAGCTCGACGAGGGCCTGGAAAAGGACATCGAAGCTTCCGGCGAGAAGCGACTGACCCCGGCTGAGTGGGCTCAGATCAAGGAGCTGTGGGAACTCGGCACCGCAGAGGTCAACGAGATCTGCAGCCGCTACGGCGTGAAGCCGGCCTCGCTGCGCAAGCGCTTCCTCCGCTACGGCGTGAAGAAGGGCTCGCGCGCCCATGAGCTCGCCACGGCGACGGCCGCGGCTGCCAAGACGACCGCGACGGCCGCAGCACCCGTGCCCGCAGCCAAGACGGCCGAGCAGCTCTCTGCCGAGCGCAAGCACCTGATCGAGAAGGTCCGGAAGGAACACACCGGCTACGCCAACAACCTCGTGCGCGCGGCCATGGGCCGGCTCGCGGATGCGCAGCGCCACGGGCGCGCCTTCTCGACCGAGGACGGCAACCTGAAGACGATCGAGCGGGCGATGAAGATCGTCCGGATGGGCCGCCTGGAGATCTTCGACCTCCTGAACGCGCACGATGAGGTCGACGAGAACGAGCTGCCGGAGCTCTCGATCCGCAACCTGACCGACGAGCAGATCAAGGCCCTGCGCGAGAAGCAGGAGGAGGACGACGGCGACCTCGTGGAGGACGAGGACGCCGCGATCGTGGTCGACGAAGACGAGGCGATCGTCGTCGAGGAAGGCGACGATGGCGACGCTTGAGTATAAGCTCCACCACGGCCAGGCGACGGTCTTCAACGATCCGCGCCGGGTCAAGGTGGTCGTTGCCGGCCGGCGCTGGGGCAAGACCCAGTTCGCGCGGATCTCGATCGTCACCGCTGCCGCGGCCAAGTCCAAGCAGAAGGTCTGGTATGTCGCGCCCACCTACGGGATGGCGCGCTCGATCCTGTGGGACGAGCTAAAGGATTCGATCCCGGCCAAGTGGGTCAAGCGGATCAACGAGACCCGGATGGCGATCCGGCTGCGCAACGGCTCGCTGATCGAGTGCAAGGGCGCGGACAAGCCGGACAGCCTGCGCGGCGTCGCGCTGCACCTGGTCGTGGTCGACGAGGCCCAGGACATCGAGCCGGACACCTGGTTCAAGGTCCTGATGCCGACGCTCGCCTCGACCCGCGGCAGCGCCATCATCATCGGGACGCCCAAGGCCTACAACTGGCTCTACGACGTCTACATGAAGGGCCAGCGCGGCGACACGTATCGCGACGCGAAGGGCAAGCTGCGCCGCAACACGCACAAGTCCTGGCAGTTCCCGACCATCACGTCGCCGTTCATCCCGCTGGAGGAGATCGAGAACGCGCGCCAGAACATGGACGACAAGTCGTTCCGTCAGGAGTTCGAGGCGAGCTTCGAGACGATGAGCGGCCGCGTCTACCATGCGTTCGACCGCAACATCCACGTCGGCGACTACGCCTTCAACCCGCAGCTGCCGATCTGGATCGGGCAGGACTTCAACATCGACCCGATGTCGTCGGTCATCATGCAGCTGCAGGACAACGGCGAGGTCTGGATCGTGGGCGAGATCATCCTGCCCGGTTCCTCGACCGAAGAGGTCGCGCAGGAGCTCGACCGCAAGTTCTTCAAGCACAAGAAGCGGATCATTCTCTACCCGGACCCGGCCGGCGCCCAGCGCGGCCACGGCCGCGGCGAGAGCGACCTCGACATCCTGCGCGACGCCGAGTTCAAGAATCTCAAGTATCGCAAGAAGCACCCGAAGGTGGCCGACCGCGTGAACTCGGTCAATCGGATGCTCAAGGCGGCCGACGGCACGATCCGGCTCAAGGTGGACCGGAACTGCAAGCACGTCATCAACGCCTTCGAGCAGACGATCTACAAGCCGGGCTCGCGCGACGTGGACAAGAGCGCGGGCGTCGAGCACCCGGCCGACGCGCTGGGCTACTGCCTCGATCTCGAATTCCCGGTGCGTCAGATCAAGATCCTCGGCGTTTCGCTGTGATCTTGTGGATCAGTCAGCACTGACTTATCATCTAGCTCTTCCGAAGGACGAACAGACCCATGGCAACGACCCAGACCGACATCACCGAGGAGAACTGGCTCGATCTCGGGCCGGCGCAGGGTCTCCTGCAGACCATTCCCTCGCCTGCGCTGCCGGTCGCGGCCGATGTGCTGTTCGTCCTCTCCGACGCCGAGCCCGGGCTCGATGCGCCCGCGCACCAGCTGCGCGGCGCGTCCGGCCCGCTGCCGCTGAACTACCCGAGCCTGACCCTGTTCGTGCGTGCCCCGAACAAGGCCGGCGCGCGCGTCGCCTTCACGGCCCTGGCGTAAGGAGCCGGCGTCGTGGCGATTGCCCAGAAGGTCCTTCAGGAGATGCTCAAGCGGCGTCACCCTGACTATGAGGGCAAGCTGCCGCACTGGAACTTCCTCCAGGCCACCTACGAGGGTGGCCGCGAGTGGTTCAAGGACAACGTGTTCCGCTACATCAAGGAAGGCGACAAGGAATACAAGGATCGCCTCGAACGCGCGTATCGGTTCAACCACACGCGCGAGATCGTGGAGCTCGTCCAGAAGTATCTCTTCAAGGGCAGCATCATCCGCAAGGACGACGCGCCGAAGGAGCTCAAGGACTTCTGGGCGAACTGCACCCGCTCCGGGCTGACGATCGACCAGTATATCCGCATCATCTCGACCGCGACCTCGATCCTCGGCCGCGTGCTGGTGTTCGTCGATTCCACCAAGACCGACGACGCGGTGAGTCAGGCCGACGAGAAGGAGCAGGGCGCGCGCGTCTACACCTACTTCGTCCGTCCCCAGAACATCCTCGACATGGGCTTCCATGACGACGATGGCGAGCTGCTGTGGGTCTTCGTGCAGGAGACCTACCGGGACGACAAGGACCCGATCTACGCCTCGGGTAAGGTCAAGGTGCGCTACCGGCTCTGGACGCGCAACGAGTGGATGCTGTTCGAGATCAAGGACGTGCGCGGCTCCCAGCGCGTCGACCTGCTCGACCAGGGCCCCGTCGCGATCGGCCGGGTCCCGTGCTTCTTCGCCGACCACATCCTCGGCGAGAACCTCTACTCGGCGTCCGGCCTCATCGACGACATCGCCTACCTGGACCGGGCGAGCGCGAACTACCTGTCGAACCTGGATGCCATCATCCAGGATCAGGCGTTCTCGCAGCTCGCCATGCCGGCCCAGAACGTCCTGCCCGGCACCGAGGCCCACAACGCCCTCGTGGACATGGGGACGAAGCGCATCTTCCTCTACGACGGGGAGGGCGGCGCCGCGCCCGAATACCTGTCCCCGGACCCGCGCCAGGCCCAGCTCATCATCACGGCGATCAACAAGATCGTCGCCGAGATCTACAACACGGCCGGCGCCTCGGGCGAGCGGACCAAGCAGGACAACGCCGTCGGCATCGACAACTCCTCGGGCGTCGCCAAGGCCTACGACTTCGACAAGCTGAACTCGCTCCTGACGACCAAGGCCCAGAGCCTGGAGCAGGTCGAGCACCAGCTGAACGAACTCGTGCTGCTCTGGCACAAGGCTACGCCGCTCAAGGAGCGCGTGGTCAAGTATCCCGAGACCTTCGATGTTCGCTCGCTGTTCGATGAATTCACGGTCGCGCAGAACCTCGGCCTGATCGAGGCGCCCAAGACCATCCGCTCCGAGCAGATGAAGCAGATCGTGGACAAGCTGTTCCCCGGCGTCGCCGAGGAGATCAAGGCCAAGATGCTCGCCGAGCTGAAGTCCTGGCCGGTCGATCCCGTCGAGCGCGCCAAGCAGATGTTCGAGGCGACCTCGCCTCCGACCGGTTTCCCCGCCCCAGGCGGGTCCAACGCTTCCGGCTCCTCGAAGTCACCGCCCAAGAACGCTGGGAAGGCCAACCAGCAGGGTCAGGTGACGGACAAGGACCAGAAGAAGACCGCGGCGTAAGCCGCACCATCGGCGCCCGAGAGACTGCGGCGCCCCTTCAACCCGACCGGCCGAGAGACTGTGCCGAGAGGAGAGCGAACCATGAACGTGACCAAGACCGCCCGCAGCTTCCCGCTGCACTCGATCTTCACCCATCCCTTCGGCCACTCCCGGCCCGTCTTCGACAAGCCCAACGAGGGCGGCGCTCCCGAGCCCAAGCCGGAGCCGAAGCCCCAGGACCCGCCCGCTCCCGAGCCCAAGCCCGGCACCAGCGATGCTGACGCCAAGCTGCTCAAGGAGAACATGAAGCAGAAGACCCAGATCGAGACGCTCACAGGCCAGCTGAAGGCCTGGGAAGGGCTCGATCCCGAAGCGGTGCGCAAGCTCGTGACGGATGCGGCCGCTGCCGAGGACAAGCGCAAGGCGGACGAGCTCGCGCTCGCCGAGCAGCGCGGCGACTTCGACCGGGTGAAGGCGGCCATGGGCGAGCAGCACACGAAGGACCTGAAGGCCAAGGACGACCTCCTCGGCCAGAAGGACACCGCGCTGGCTGCCGCGCTGGCGACGATCGAGGAGCTGACGGTCGGCGCCTCGTTCCTGAACTCGAAGTTCATCGCCGACAACCTCGTGCTGCCGCCCTCGGTCGCCCGTCGTGAGTTCGGCGCCCACTTCGAGACGGTCAACGGCGTGCCCGTGGCCTACGACAAGCCCAAGGGCGCTTCCGAGCGCACGCAGCTGGTCGACGCCCAGGGCAAGGCGGTCCCGTTCGAGACGGCGATCGCGAAGCTGGTCGAGGCCCATCCGGACAAGGAGCGCCTGCTCAAGGGCAAGCTGGCTCCGGGCGGACGGTCCAATACCACCGACAACACCAAGGTCTCCGACAAGATCGGCGATGGTGAACTGAAGGGCTCTGCCCGTATCGCGGCCATTCTCGCGGCCCGGAACGGAAAGAAGTCCGCTTAAGCGCGGAAAAATAAGTCACTACTGACTTTTTCCGCTTGGAGTGGCTTGGCTCGTCGGGTTAGAATTTGTCAGTCACCACTGACTGATCCCGACGAGCCTCGGATCAAGTAAGGAGAACGTGAAATGCCCCTGCTTCGTGAAGAGGCGGAAAAGCTGTCCCAGGACTACCTGGAGCGCGGCGTCATCGAAGAGATCATCGACCAGGACGAGATGTTCGCCCTGGTTCCGTTCATGTTCGTGAACGGCAAGGCCTACGACTACGTGCGCGAGAAGGAGCTCTCCGAGGGCGCGTTCCTCGACCCCTACGAGGATATCCCCGAGGGCGCCGCGACCTTCGATGAGGTCCAGGCCAAGCTCCGCATCCTCGCGGGCCACGTCGATCTGGACAACTTCATCCTGGAGACCCAGAGCGAGACCAACCCGCAGCTGGCGATCCAGCTGGCCGCCAAGGCGAAGGCCCTCGGCCGTCAGTTCCGTCGCACCCTGGTGAACGGCGACTCCGCGGTGAACCGCAAGGAGTTCGACGGCATCAAGAAGCTCGTGCCGGCCAAGCAGACCCTCGTCGCCGGCCTCAACGGCTCGGCCGTCACCTTCACCATGCTCGACGAGCTCCGCGACGCGGTGAAGAACGGCTGCGACGTCCTGATGATGCGCAAGGGCACCTGGCGCGCCATCAAGCAGCTGCTTCGCGCCATGGGCGGCAACGACGCCACCACGATCATGATCCCGAACTTCGGCCGCCCGATTCCGGCGTTCGATGGCACGCCGGTCATCATCAACGACTACATGAACGCCGACGAGACCCAGGGCACGGCCGAGAACACCTGCTCGATCTACGCTCTGCGCCTCAACGAGGCCGACGGCTTCCACGGCATCTACGGCGGCGCCTCTGCCGGCCTGCGTGTCGAGGAGATCGGCAAGCTCGAAGGCAAGGACGCCCAGCGCTGGCGTCTGAAGTGGTATGCCGGCACCGTCCTGCGCGCCACGCACTCGGTCGCCCGTCTCAAGGGTATCACCAACGTTTAATCTGGACGGTCAGTCACCACTGACTTACCAAAGAGGGGCGGGGAGAGATCCCCGCCCTTCTTCGTATCAACCCCCTGACAGAGGACCACGATGCAGACCATCCGCATCTACGGCCGCAAGAACTGCATCTGGTGTTCTCGCGCCGTCCAGCTCGCCGAAGCCCGCAAGCTCACCTTCGCCTATTCCGACGTGAACGAGAGCCCGGCCGCCCGCGACGAGCTGATCGCCCGCATGGGCCAGTTCGACACCCTGCCGCAGATCTTCGTGGGCGAGACCCATGTCGGCGGCTTCACCCAGCTCGCGACGGCCGACAAGCGCGGCGAGCTCCAGCAGATGATTGGAGGCGCCTGACAATGGCGAAGCGGATCAAGATCACCCAGCCCGGCTGGGAAGGCTTCAACGGCGATTTCGGTATGGTCGAGTTCGCGGACGGCGTGTCCGTCGACCTGGTGTCCAAGCGCCAGCTCGTCGTGATCGCGGCGACGATCGCGGTCGAGGAGGTCGACGAGGACGGCAACAGCCTCGGCAAGCCCGGCCTGCAGGACAACATGGACGGCGCGGCCATCGTCCCGGCCCCGGTCCTGACCCCGCTCGCGCGCGCCAGCGACGAGGACGTGAAGGCCGAGGCCAAGGCCGACGCCAAGAAGGCCAAGGAGCCCAAGCTCGACCCGCTCGCGCTCACGTTCCACTCCAAGGAGGAGCTCGAAGCGATCGCCGAGAAGAAGGGCATCGGCGGGCTGCGCGAGATCGGCGACGTGCTGAAGGTCAAGGGCCGCTCGATCAACGAGCTGGTCAAGGAGATCCTGAAGGCCGAATCCAAGCTCAAGGCCCAGGCCGACGCGCTGGCTGCCAGCTCCGAGACCACGCGCGAGCCCGAGACGCCCGCTCCCGAGGAGCCCGATGTCGTCGCCGAGGGCGATGCCGACGAGACCCCGACCGAGCAGCCCGAGGCCGACGCTGCCAAGGGCACCGAGCAGTCCGACGAGAACGAGAAGGCGCCGGAGTAATGCGCAACATCCCGGCCGGCGAGGCCTACATCGTGCTCGTGCCGCTGGAGAACGGCAGCGGCGAGAAGATCTCGCCGACCGGGATCACCTACACGGTCGTCGACGACGAGGGCCGCGTGGTCCTCGATCCCGTGTTCGTGAGCGAGATCCCCGAGAACGAGATCGCAATCGAGATCCCGGCCGCGGCCAACACGCTCCCGGCCGGGCTCGCCATGGCCGCCCGGACCCTGGAGATCGAGTTCGACACGGCCCGCGGCACCGTGCGTAAGGACGAGACCTGGCTGGTGCGCGCGGCGCTCCAGCTCCAGCCGCTCAAGAACTCCTTCCAGAGCCTAGCCGGCGCCGAGCTGACGGCCGCCCAGATGGTGAAGCTCGACGCCTTCGCCCGCGCGACCAAGGAGACCAAGCAGTCCGCGCTGCTCGAAGCCTACCAGCGGCTGACGCGGCTCGGCTACTTCGTGCGCGAGGACGCCGAGGAGGAGGGCTGGCGCGACCGCATCGTCGGCTGCTCCTGGCGCGTCACCCCGCGCGAGTTCCCCGTGATGACGGAGGAGCGCTGGGCCGAGTTCCCGGACCGGTTCAAGAAGGCGCTGCGGCGCGCGCAGGTGGTCGAGGCCAACGCGATCCTGATGCCCGGCCAGCCCAGCGACTTCCGGCGCCAGGGCCTGCTGTCGCGCACCGTCGGCGAGAGCTCGGCGATGTTCCGCTCGGGCGCGCCGCTCGATCTCGGCATCGCCCGCGAGACCCTTGACCAGCTCAACGGCTACGTCGAGCTCCGGATGGTCACGACCCGCGCATGATTACGACCGACCTGATGACGCCCGCGGCCGACGCCGCGGGTGCCCGCTACCAGGGCCTGGTGGACGCCTGGTCCCTGATCTACGCCGACGCGCTCGGCGCCCTCGACTTCGGCACGCCGCGGATGATCGAGCGGGCAGGGGAGGAGGCCTACAACCTCGCCCGTGCCTTCCTCGACACCGAGACGGGCATCGTCGCCGAGAAGATCGCCACGATCGCGCACGAAGCTCTTAGGGCAGCGTCGCGCGATCTGGGCGTCGATGATGCTGACGATCTGCCGGCGCACGCCAGCGAGACCCTGAGCGCGACGCAGGGCTATCTCGTGCGCGAGATCACGATTCAGATTGAGCGCGACATCGCCCAGCTTCAGCAGTCGCTGCGGCAGACGGCCCTGCAGGTGAAGATCGCCGCGGCCGCCCAGGGCATCAGCGAGCGGGCCGCGCTCATTCAGCACCGGATCGGCTCGAACGAGACCCCGGCCTTCCATTTCCGGGACCGGCGCAACGGCAAGTGGCCCTCGCGCCTGTTCGTGCGCTCGACCTGGCGCCAGTCGCTGCTCTCGGCCTTCAACGAGGTCACGCTCTGCATGCTGGCCGAGCACGGGATCGAGACGGCCGAGGTCGCGCACGCTCACGGCAAGGCCGGCGTCCACGGGATGGAGCTCGCCCTGTCCTCGAATTCGTCGCTGCCCGCCTACGGCGAGGTCCGCAACGACATCTTCCACCCGAACGCCGAGGCGATCCTCGTCGTGCCGGGCATCCATCGGAGCGTCCCATGAGGTTCACCGGCACCGCGGAAGGCATGCTCTCGCGCCTGACCGGCCACAATCGCACCGGTGAGCCGATCTACGGCGCGCCGGCGCCCGCGCGCGTCGGCGTCATCCACCTGCTGCGCAACGTGGCGATCACGTCCGTGCGCACCGACGGCTCCGCGTCCCGCGGCGCGGCCGAGGAGAACACGGCGAGCGCCAAGATCCTGTTCGAGGTCGACACCGCACCGCGGCTGGGCGACCGCTTCGTCATCATGGGCCAGACGCTGCGCGTCGAGAGCCTGGAGCCGCGCCTCGACGTGTTCGGCAGCCTCGACCACTACGAGGCCCTGCTCGTCCTGTGGGAGGGCGAAGATGTTTAAGCTCAAGACCTCGGGCTTCGAGGGCGTGATGGCGATGCTGCGCAACGTCGCCGAGAAGGTGCCGGAGAACGCCCGCAAGACCATGCACCGCGGCGCCGACACCATCGTGCGCGAGGCCAAGCTGAACGCCCCGGTCGACAAGCACAATCTGGAGGAGTCGATCCGCAAGGAGGTCAACTACACGGGTCTGCGGCGCCGGCTCTCGATCTCGATCGTCGCGGGCGGGCAGGTCAACGGCGTGGACGTCGATGAATACGCCATGGAAGTCCACGAGAACTACGACGATGCCCGGCCCGGCCCCGGCACCGCGGCCAAGCGCGACGCCAACCCCGGCCGGCAGATCGGGAGCCACTACCTGACGCGCGCCGTCGAGGATCAGAAGGCCAAGCTGGAGAAGGCCGTCATTCAGGCCGTCGTGATTGGGAGCAAGGGATGAGGATCGACTGCATCACCGACTACCTGGCCGCGGAAGGGCTGGGCACCGTCGGCAAGGACCTGTTCGAGCACGAGATGCCGGCCAACACCAAGGTCGGCATCCTGCTGCGCACGCCGCTCGAAGGCATCAAGATCTGCCACGAGCTGCCGGGCTACTACCGCGGCCGGGCGCTCCAGGCGATCGTCCGGGCCCAGAAGGACGAGACGGGCTGGCCGCTCGCCGGCCGGCTCTCCAAGGCGCTCACGCTCTACAAGCGCGAGTTCAAGGACAGCGAGGGGCGGCTGGTGATGCGGATCAACCATCTGCTGCCCCAGACCCTGCCGATTACCTACCGGCGCTCGGACGGAAATGGAAAGGAGTGGTCTATCAATCTGGACGCCTCCTATGTGCTGCTTTAGAATTGTCAGTCATCACTGACTGACATCGCATGTCTGATGTGGTCAGTCAGGGCTGATTGACGCCCAGACCAAGGAGTAGGGAAAATGGCTTCTGACACCAAGAACGTGAAGCTGGGCGTCTGCCTGGTGTATTTCGGCGACGAGGATCTCGGCTACACCAAGGGCGGCGTCGAGGTCGAAGTGCAGACCGAGACCCACGAGGTCCAGGTCGACCAGTTCGGCAAGTCGCCGATCGACGAAGTGGTCATGGGTCGCACCGTGACGGCCAAGGTGCCGCTCGCCGAGACGACCCTGGAGAACCTCGTGAAGGTCATGCCGGGCGCGAAGCTCGTCGGCACCGGCTCCGACAAGAAGGTCGTCGTGACCAACGCCGTCGGCACGTCGCTCCTCAAGATCGCCAAGGAGCTCCGGTTCCACCCGCAGGCGAACGCCGAGGACGACCGCTCCGACGACTTCACGATCCCGCTGGCCGCGACCTCGGGCGCGCTCCAGTTCGCCTACAAGCTCGAAGACGAGCGGATCTACAACACGACCTTCAAGGGCTACCCGGACCCGACCACGAAGACCCTCTTCGTCGTCGGCGACAACGAAGTCTCCGGCTGAGCCTTGCCTTCGGCAGAAGGATAAGTCACTACTGACTGACCGTGGCAGACCCGCTACGGTCAGTTTTCGCACGCCAGAAGGGCAACATGGCCGACACCAACACCACCTTCATCGACCTCGACGCCGTGGATCTCCCGCGCAAGCTCGTGGTCAAGCTCGGCGGCAAGGAGCACGAACTGGTCCCCGTGACCGTCGAGAGCTTCGTCGCCAACACCAAGCTCCTGCAGAAGCTCGGCGCCCAGGACGGCGACCTCGAAGCCGAGGTCAACACCGTGATCGAGGTCATCCTTCGGGCCTTCCCGACCATGACCGACAAGATGCTGCGCGCCATGCCGCTCGCCAACCTGAACAAGCTGATGGCCGCGGCCCAGAACGACGACGGCACCAAGGCGGTGCAGAACGCCGTGGCGAAGGAAGCTCCCGCAAACCCTCCGGCAGCGGCCGAGTAGAAGCGATCGACTTCGGCTTCCTCGTCACCCGCGTATCCGCCTTCTACGGCATGGAGCACCAGAAGGTCTTGAAGCTCCCGCTTCGGACCTTCTGGCTCTACTCCAAGAACATTGATCGTCTCTCAGCCGAACGCGATCTTCGGCTGTTGCAGGTGATGGCAGCTGCACAGAGCCCCGAAGCTTACAGCAAGACCTTCGACAAGCTTCAGCAGCAGATGGGCACCGTCGTGAAGATGACGGGCTCCGGTAAGGCAGCACACGAAGAGGAGCTCGACCGCGCAGGTCTCGCCGAACTGAAGGCAATGTCTTTCTGAGGCGAGTGGGATGGCAATCCGCGTAGAGATCGAACTGGACGATGGCTCGTTCACCACGCGGATGATCCGCGCGGGTGAGAGCGTCCAGCAGTTTCAGCAGAACGTCGGCCGGACGATCACGTCGGTCAACGCGCTCCAGTCCACGAGCTCCAACTTCCTCGGCACCCTGCGCGACGTCACCGTCACGCTGGGCATGGCATCCGCCGCGATTGGCGCCATCCGCACCGTGACGACCGGCTGGGCCGGCGACATCGTGAAGGTCAACGCCGAGTTCGAGCGCCTCACCACCCTCATGAAGGGCATGTCCTCGGCGGCCGACCCGCTGAAGGAGGCCAAGCAGCAGGTCCAGGAGCTCCGGGACTTCGCGCGCCAGACGCCCTACTCGCTCCAGGCTCTCTCCGACGTCTTCGTGAAGCTGCGCTCGGGCGGCCTCGATCCCATGAAGGGCTCGATGCAGGGCCTGGTCAACGCCGTCGCGGCGTTCGGAGGGTCCGAAGAGGTCATGAAGCGCGCCGCGCTCGCCATCCAGCAGATGTCGGGCAAGGGCGTCATCCAGATGGAAGAACTGCGCCAGCAGCTCGGCGAGGCGGTCCCGCGCGCCACGGAGCTGATGGCCCGCTCCATGGGCGTCACCGTCGGCGAGCTCGTCCAGAAGCTCTCGACCGGCACCGTCGAGGCGCGCCGCGGCATCAACCTGCTCCAGGGCGAGCTGGAGCGCACCTTCGGCGGCGCCGCCCAGGCTCAGATGCAGTCCTGGAACGGTATCGCAGCCACGATCGCCAACTCCTTCCAGAACCTGCAGCTCCGGGTGGGCGGCAACGAGACCGGCTTCTTCCAGGCGGTCAAGGACAAGGCCGTCGAGCTCAACGACTTCCTGACCTCGAAGTCGGCCGGCAATTTCGCGGACGCGCTGGGCTCCGGCCTCACCACGGCGATCGGCGTCTTCGACCGGGTGATCCAGAAGGTCGTCCAGTTCAAGGACGAGATCATCTCGGTCGGCTACACGCTGGCCGCGGGCCTCGGGCTGTCCGTCGTCACGAGCGGCCTGACCACGGTCATGACGGCGCTGGGCAACGCGCGCGCCCAGTGGACGGCCTACCAGATCGCGATCGGCACGATCCCGAGCGTCTACAACAACGCGCTCGCGGCCCAGACCCGGTTCGTCGGCAACGTCGGGCTGATGCAGACCGCGTGGGCGGGCTTCATCGGCGTGCTCAACGGTGGCGTCAACATCATCGGCTCGGCCGCGGGTGCGGCGGCCAACTTCGCCCAGGTGATCCTGAACGGCATGTTCTCGCCGCTCCAGACCGCCCGGACGGTGCTGACCAACACCTACGCCGCGATCGTGCAGCTCGGCACGGGCTTCGTCACGGGCGCCAACAGCCTCGGCACCTACGTCAACGCGCTCAACGTCGTGCGCGCCGGCCTCGCCGCGACCCGCACCGCGATTCTCGCCACCGCGGTCGCGCTCGCCGCGCTGGCCCCGGTGCTGGTCGCCGTCGGCGCGGGCATCTCGTTCGCCGTCTCCTACTTCGACCTGTTCGGCACCAAGGTGAAGGACGCCAAGAAGGAGGTTCAGGAGCTGGGCGGCGCCGCGGCCAAGGCCTCGCTCAAGCTGTTCATCAAGGACCTGCAGGACCAGCAGAAGGAGATCGACGCTCTGGAGAAGCGCCGCGAGAGCGTGCGCACCCAGGGCGTCTATGCGGGCTCGGCCGGCATCGGCCCGAACGCGCGTGCCAAGCGTCTCCAGGAGATCGACGAGGAGCTCGCCGGCAAGCGCAAGACGCTCGCTGACGGTCAGCGCCTGATCGAGGCTGCGGGCGCCGAGTTCTCGACCAACCTCGCCCAGCGCGAGGCGGACAAGAAGCTCAAGATCTTCGACGAGATGATCCAGAGCCAGCGTCGCCAGATCGACATCTGGGGCACCGACATGGCGAAGGCCCAGGACGAGGCCCTCGCCGACGCGGCCGCGAAGGGTCTGTCGACCGAGAAGATCCGGGCCGACTACGCGCGCCGCGAGCGCGAGCGCCAGCTTTCGATCTACGACCTGGAGATCGCCCAGCGCGAGGACAGCTACGAGGACCTGCGGGCCCAGCTCGACCGGCAGTCCGGTCTCCAGCGTGAGGCGACCGAGCGCGAGCTCGACGGTCAGCTGAAGGCCATCAACACGGCCAAGCAGCTGCGCGAGCAGCTCGCCAAGTCGCAGATCGAGGTCCCGCAGCTCTCCAAGCCCCTCGACGAGGACAAGCTCTACAAGAAGGGCCAGAACGCACTCCAGGGCCTGAAGGATTCCATCGCGGGCGTGCGCGCCGAGATGACCGGTGCCTCGAAGGAGGTCGCCGAGCTTCAGTCTGCCCTGGCTGCCGGCAAGTATGGCCCGATCGACTCCGGTCGCGTGCAGGAGCTCATCAAGGATCTCGTCGCCGCCCAGGAGGAGAAGAAGGCCCTCGACGACCTGCTCGAAGGCAAGACCAAGTTCGACAACGATGCCGCCTCCCTCGAACTGAAGCTCCGGCAGGAGATCTTCGAGGAGCAGACCCGCGGCATGTCCGAGGTCGACAAGTGGAAGGCCAAGATCAACTCGGGCTTCTACAGCGGCGTCGGCCCCGGCTCGTCTCCGCTGGAGCGCTCGCTCGTCTCGATCAATGAGGGCTTCACGGTCGCGACGAACCAGGCCGGCGCGCTCGCGCGCTCGGTCCAGCAGCAGCTGTTCGGCTCCGAGACGATCAACAGCGGCAACACCTTCGTCGGCATCCTCAAGCAGGCCGTCGAGCAGATCCAGCGCATGCGCGACGGCGTGGGCGCGCTCTCGGGCGTCGAGGTCAACATCGGCGGCACCACGTCGAGCTCGGCGAACGGTGGCACCATCATGCCCTCGGGCGACGGCCTCACGAGCGGCTACCTCTCGCGCCTCATCAAGCAGGAGAGCGGCGGAAACCCGAACGCGAAGGCGGCGACGTCTTCGGCCGTCGGGCTCGGCCAGTTCATCGAGACCACCTGGATGAACTTCCTGCGCGACATGCACCCGGACGAATTCCGGAACATGACGAAGGCGCAGGCGCTCGCGCTGCGCACCAACTCCGACATGATGAAGGAGGCGATCGTCTGGTATGCCCGCGAGAACGCGGCCTACCTGAAGAAGGCCGGCGTCACGGTCAACGACGCCACGGTCTATCTCGCCCACTTCCTCGGGCCGCAGGGCGCGGTCAAGGCGCTGCGTGCCAACGACGGCGCGAGCGTCTCCTCCGTGCTGCCCGACGCCGTATCGGCGAACGCCTTCCTGCGCGGCAAGGACATCGGCTGGCTCAAGAACTGGGCCAACAACAAGATGGGTGTGTCGAGCACCTACGCGCCCCAGCAGGCCAATGACAGCCGGCTGCCGACCCCGACCGGCCTCAACGCCGAGCAGGGCGCGACCGTCGAGCGTCTGACCCAGCTGGAGCAGAAGCTGAACGCCCTCAAGGTCGACAACGCGCTTGCCGACAAGGTGAAGGAGCTCGGTCTGGAGCTCCGGAAGACCAACGAGGAGGCGACCGGCACCGGCTCGAAGCTCTCCAAGATCGACCAGGCGATCCGCGACGGCGTGTTCGGCAAGGCCGAGGGTCAGACGAACCCGATGGCCGACCGCTACAAGGAGATCCGCGAGGAGGCCATGAAGGTCGACGCGGCCGAGAAGACGCTCGCCGAGAACCGGCGCCTGCGCTCCCGGCTGAACTCGGCTGTCGAGCGCAACAAGACGCTCGGCGACGACCTCGACTTCAAGCAGCAGGACATCGCCGATCGTCTCAAGGCCGAGAACCCGCTCAAGCTCTCCGAGAGCCTCTACCGGATGCGCTTCAACCAGATGCGCGACGAGAAGGCCGGCGAGGAGCTCATCAAGCGCGGCGACAGCAACTGGAGCAAGGCGCAGCAGGACCAGCTGGTCGCCTCGAACCTCGAATCCTTCACGCGCTCGAAGGACATCGAGGTCCAGACGAGCCTGATCGCCGAGCAGAAGAAGAACCGCGACCTTGAGCGCGAGCTGATGACGGCTGACCAGCGTCGTCAGGCGATGCACGACGAGGAGATCGCGCGGCTTCAGGCGCTCGTGAACGAGACCAAGGAGGGCACCGAGGCGCGTGCTCAGGCCGAGGAGGCGCTCGCCAAGCGTCAGATCCTGGCCCGGCAGTCGGTCTCGCAGAGCAGCCCGCTCGGCAAGCAGATGAAGGAGTGGTCCTCGCTCGGCGAGAACATGGAAAAGGCGATGACGGGCTGGCTCGACAGCGGCGTCGACGCCCTGGCCGAGTTCGTCACGACGGGCAAGGCCGACTTCGCCTCGCTGTTCCAGTCGATCGCCAAGGACATCACCAAGATGGCGCTCAAGTGGGCGCTGTCCGGCATGTTCGGAGGAGGAGGAGGGCAGGGCGGTGGCCTGAAGTCGCTCCTGAAGGGCGGTGGAGCGGCCAAGGGTGGTGGAGCCAAGGCGGGCGGTGCCGCGGGCGGCGGGCTGAAGATGTTCGGCGCCATGCACACGGGCGGCATCGTCGGCGCCGGCTTCTCGATGTCCCGGATGGTCTCGCCCGGCATGTTCGCCGGCGCGCCCCGCTTCCACACGGGCGGCGTCATCGGTGCCGACGAGGTTCCGATCATCGCCCAGCGCGGCGAGGGCGTGTTCACCAAGGAGCAGATGAAGGCGATGGGCGGGGCCTCGGGCTCGCAGATCGTCACCATCGCCCCGACCATCCAGGTCAACGCGAACGGCGGGACGCCCCAGCAGAACGCCGACCTCGCAGCCCAGACCGCAAAGGCGGCCGAGGGTGCGATCCGCTCCATCGTGGTCGACGAGATCATGGCTCAGCGCCGGCCCGGCAACATGCTCAACGGATAAGGACAGAAATGGAAACCTTCGACCCGCCCCTTCCGCCCACGACGTCCCAGGACAAGCCGGAGTTCAAGCTTCTCGAAGCCGACTTCGGCGACGGCTACACCCAGACGATGGGCGACGGCATGAACAGCGTCCGGCGCGTCGTGAGCCTGTCCTGGGACTGGCTCAACGTCGAGCAGGCCGACCAGATCGAGGGGTTCATCCGCAAGCACAAGGGTGCGGACCACTTCTATTACACGCTCTCGGACACGGCCGAGCAGCTCAAGTGGACCTGCAAGGAGATCACCCGCACGCGCGGCACGCCCAACAAGATCGAGTGCGTATTTCGCCAGAGCTTCAACCTCGGTTGAGGTTGAACGTCAGTCACCACTGACTTATCATGAGGACCTTCCCACAGGGCCCTCATGTCGATCCATTCCGCCGTTCAGAGCCGGTCGCCCGGCGATCAGGTGTTCCTGTTCCGCCTCGATTGCACTCCGATCGGCGGGCAGGTCTACTTCTTCACGCAGTCGGCGCATGCCGACGGCGCTGTCAAGTTCGGCGGCGTCACCTACACGGCCGTCGATCTCGACTTCTCCGGCTACGAGCTGAACGGCCAGGGCGCGCTGCCCACGCCGACCGTGAAGCTGTCGAACACCAACGAGGTCATCCAGGGCCTCGTGAACACCTATGGCGACGACCTGATCGGCTGCAAGATGCAGCGCGTGCGCACCTACGCGCGCTTCCTCGACGGCATGCCCGACGCGGACCCCGGCGCCTATTTCGGCCCCGACACTTTCGAGATCGAGCAGAAGGTCTCCGAGAACCCGATCTTCATCGAGTGGAAGCTCTCGGCCTCGATCGACCAGCAGGGTCGACTCATCCCTGGCCGGCAGGCGCTGCGCGACACCTGCGTTGCCCGCTACCGGCGCAATCGGGACGGCACCTTCGACTACTCGAAGGCGACCTGTCCCTACACGGGCGAGGCCTGCTTCAACCGCAAGGGTGAACCCACGAGCCCGGACAAGGACGCCTGCGGCCGGCGCCTGTCCGACTGCGAGCTCCGGTTCGGCAAGGAAAATCCGCTCCCCTTCTGGGGCTTTCCCGGCATGGCCCGCGTGAGGCAGTGATGCGCTACGAACTCCCCGTCGCCGCCCGTCAGGCCGCCGAGGCGCATGCGCGTCGCGAATTCCCCAAGGAAGCCTGCGGCCTCGTGGTCGACGGTGCCTACCTGCCCTGCTTCAACTACGCGCTCGACCCCGAGACGGATTTCGTCATCGCGGGCGAGATCTGGGCCAGGCTCGCGGAGGAGGGGAGGGAGGTTCAGGCCGTCGTCCACAGCCACCCGAACGGCCCGCTCTACCCGAGCGCGCAGGATATGCAGGGTCAGCAGCAGACGGCTGTGCCGTGGGTCATCGTTGCCCTCGACGACAAGGACATCGCCCCGCCGATCATCTGGGATAGCGAGGGCGAACCCGCCCCGGTGATTGGGCGCTCGTTCGTTCACGGGGTCGCGGACTGCTTTTGCCTGGGCAGGGACGTCTACCGGCTGGGTCGGGACGCGCTTGCTGCTCAGGGTGTCTCGGGCTGGCCGCTCGACCCTGTGAGCTTCCCTGACTGGCCCCGGCGTGACGGCTGGTGGGCCAAGGAGGGCGAGCTCGCCGCGCAGAACATGCTGCTCGACCACTACCGGGCCAACGGCTTCCGCATCATCCCGGCCAACGAAGCCCGGCCGGGCGATGCCTTCCTCGTGAACATCCAGAGCCCTACCCCGAACCACTGCGGGGTCCTGCTCGAAGGCCACCTGATCCTGCATCACCTGCCGACGCGCGCGTCACGCCGCGAGCCGATCGGGATCTGGGCGCGAGCCGTCCACACCTGGCTGCGCCACGAAGCAAACGACCG
The DNA here is from genome assembly GCF_001542815.1 of Methylobacterium sp. AMS5. Taxonomy (GTDB): domain Bacteria; phylum Pseudomonadota; class Alphaproteobacteria; order Rhizobiales; family Beijerinckiaceae; genus Methylobacterium. Next base: position 28,399 of record NZ_CP006993.1, on the reverse strand, counting down.
GCGTCTTGCCGCCCTGGAAGATAAGTCATCGGTGACTAACCATGCGTAAGATCGTTCTCCACGGCCGGCTCAAGAAGCTGTTCGGCGGCCCCTTCAATCTCAACGTCGCCACGGCCGGCGAAGCCGTGCGCGCGCTCGCGGCCAACTTCCCGCAGCGCTTCCTCGAAGCTCTGTCCGAGGGCTCCTACGAGGTCATCCGCGGCAAGCGCTCGACCGGCATGCGTCTCGTCGAGGAGCACATCAACGAGTTCCGCCTGGGCTCAGGCGATCTGCACATCGTCCCCGTGACGGCCGGCTCGAAGAAGTCGGGCGGCATCCTGAAGACCATTCTCGGAGTCGCACTCATTGGTGTGGCGATCTTTGCCTCGGGCGGCACTCTGGCTGCTCCGCTTGCCGGTCTTACGGCGGGCTCGATGTGGGGCACCGTTGCGATGCTGGGCGTCTCGATGGCGCTCACCGGTGTCTCGCAGATGCTCGCCAAGAAGGAGCAGTCGAAGGACGAGACCAAGAAGGAGGAGAGCTTCTCCTTCTCGGGTCCCGGCAACAACACCGAGCAGGGCAACCCGGTCCCACTGATCTACGGCCGCGTGATGACCGGCTCGCTGCCGATCTCCTTCGGCATCGACGTCGAGGACATCCCGATCGGGGCTGTCCGCTCCGGCACGGTTCAGGAAGGCTGAGGAGAGCGCGATGACGGACGACGTGCGCGCGCTGACATCAGTCAGCACTGACATTCACGGCTCGGGCGGCCTCATGGGAGGCGGCGGCAAGGGCGGCTCCAAGAAGGGATCGGACGCGGCCAACACGCTGCGCTCGAACGCGAAGGCTCGCGTGGTCGAGCTCCTCGGCGAGGGTGAAATCGTCGGCCTCGTAGACGGCGCCAAGTCGATCTACTTCGACGCGACCCCGCTCCTGAACACGGACGGCTCGGCCAACTTCACCGGCGTCACCTGGCAGCAGCGCGTGGGTCTCCCGGATCAGGAGGCTCTGAGCGGCTTCCCGCAGACCGAGACGCCCTACCAGGTCAACGTCGAGGTCAAGCAGAAGCAGGAGCCGCCGATTCGCACGATTGCGGATCGTAACGCGACCGCTTTCCGCGTCATCATGAACATTCCAAGCCTGCTCTATCAAAATCAGAGCACGGGAAACCTGCAGCCGGCCTCGGTCGATTACGTCATCGAGATCCGCAAGCACAATTCTAGCCAGTGGGATTCGATCGTCCGCGGGCTGATCTTCAACCAGAAGACGACCTCTCCCTACCAGAAGTCCCACGTCGTCGAGCTGCCGCAGGACGGGTTCCCCTGGGACATCCGCGTGCGCCGCATCAACGCCGACGCGCCCAACGAATACGAGCAGTCCTCGACCGTCTGGGAGAGCTACTCGGTCATCGTCGCCGGCCGCTTTACCTATCCGAATTCGGCGCTCGTGGCCCTGGAACTCGATGCTGAGAACTTCGGCTCGTCGATCCCGGCCCGCTACTACGACGTCAAGGGCCTCATCGTTCAGGTCCCGGACAACTACGACCCCGAGACCCGGACCTACAACGGCTTCTGGGAAGGTAACTTCAAGCGCGCCTGGACCAACAACCCGGCCTGGGTGCTCTACGACCTGCTCACGGCCAACCGCTACGGCCTGGGCGAGTTCGTCGACGCCTCGAAGATCGACAAGTGGGGTCTCTACGAGATCGCGCAGTATTGCGACCAGCTGGTGCCCGATGGGTTCGGCGGGCGCGAGCCGCGCTTCACCTTTAATAGCGTCATCAACTCGCGCGACGAGGCCTTCAAGGTCCTCCAGAACGTCTGCACGATCTTTCGCGGCATGGCGTTCTGGTCGCTCGGCCAGGTCTTCGCCGTGGCCGATTCGCCGCGCGACGTGGACAAGATCTTCTCGCCGGCCAATGTCATCGGCGGCCAGTTCAACTATTCCGGCACCGCGAAGAAGGCCCGGCACTCGGTCGCGGCCGTCACCTGGAACGACCCGAACGACTTCTACCGGACCGCGATCGAGCTGGTGCAGCACGATGACGCGCTCGACCGGTTCGGCTGGCGCCAGACGGACATCCAGGCCATCGGCTGCACCAGCCGCGGCCAGGCCTACCGCTATGGCAAGTGGACGCTCGACACCGAGCACACCGCGACCGAGACGGTCGACTTCGAGTGCTCGATCGACGCCCTCGCCAAGGACCCGATCAAGCCCGGCCACATCGTCGCCATCGCCGATCCGCGCAAGGCGCAGGTGCGCCTGGGTGGCCGCGTGGCTGCCAATGCCGGTCTGCGCCTGACGCTCGACAAGGCCTTCGAGCCGGTCGCGGGCGAGAGCTACCGCATCTCCGTGATGCTGCCGTCTGGCGACCTCTGGACCGACGAGATCCAGGGCTGGGAGCAGGACAATCTGGTCGCGGTGCTCGCGCATCAGCCGCCCGAGCAGATCCTTCCCTTCGCCAACTGGGCGATCACGGGCACCGACGTCGCGCCGCGCCAGTATCGCGTCCTGTCGGTGCGCGAGGAGAAGAAGAACACCTTCAAGATCGCAGCGCTGTTCCACGATCCGCTCAAGTATGCCCGTGTCGAGGAAGAGATCATCCTCGAACCGATCCGCTACACCCGCCCCAAGGCGACGGTGAAGCCGCCGACGAACCTGAAGGCGACCGAGAGCCTCTACTTCAAGGACGGCAACCCGCGCTCGCGCATCTCGCTGTCGTGGACGCCCGGCGACGACTTCATGTCGGCGCGCTACGCGGTCAACGCCACGACGCCCGAAGGCGAGCGGGAATACGGGCAGGTCTCGTCGACCTCGATCGACATCGACGACATCCGCGCCGGCACCTACACCTTCTCGCTCACCGCGATCGGCATCAACAACAAGCTGTCGGTGCCGGCCACCCTGACCTTCGAGGCCAAGGGCTGGGACGGCATGGCCGGGCCCGAGATCGTCGACCTTCAGGTGAAGGGCGGCGGATCGGAGTTCTCCGGCCCCGACGCGACGCTCGAATGGGGCGTGTCCTGGCCCGAGGGGACCGTCCCCTACGAGGTCGACTTCCTCGTGCGCGTGTTCGACCTCGACACCCGCGAGGTCCTGTCCGAGTGGGTCGCGCCGACCCAGACCTTCACCTACACCTTCGCAGAGAATCTCGCCGACGGCGGGCCGCGGCGCCGCTTCTGGGTGCAGATCCGCGCCCGCGACATGAACGGTCGCGAGGGCAACCCGGCTGCGCTCGTCGTCTCGAACCCGGCTCCGGACCTCATCGTCCCGGACCTGCAGACCACGACCGAGACCATCTACGCCGGCTACGACCGTCCGGCCGACTTCGACTTCCGCGGCGTCCAGATCTGGCAGGAGCTCGATCCGGACTTCGATCCGCTGACGACGAAGCCGGTCTACGAGGGCGACAACAGCCTCGTCGCGCTCAAGGCGGCCAAGAACACCGCCTACTACATCCGGATCGCGGGCTTCGACGCCTTCGGCAAGACCGACCTCAACATCTCGCCGGCCTACAAGGTCATCGTCATCGACCGCATCATCGACACGGTGGCGCCCGAGATCCCGACCGGCCTCAAGCTGGAGACGGGCTCCGAGCTCACGGCCGACGGCACGCTCCAGGCCTTCATCAAGGCGGTCTGGGACCCGGCCATCGCCGAGAACTTCAAGACCTACCAGGTCGAGATCGCCGAGGCCGACACCGAGTTCCTGCGCGACGGCGGCACCGAGACGCCCTCCTGGGAGCGTCACGGCCTGAAGCCGGCCACCCGCTACCGCGTTCGCGTCCGCGCCCTCAACGGCTCGGCGATCGAGAGCGCCTGGTCGCTTGAGGCTGAGATCACGACGCCCCTCAACGAGGTCGCGCCCGGTCCCGTCACGAATTTCGAGGTCACGACCAACTTTCAGACCGCGGGTCTGACCTGGACCCTGCCGGCCGACAAGGATCTCGCCTTCACCGAAATCTGGAGCTCGGACGATCAGGCCGTATCGAGCACGCTGCTCGGCCGCGTGGCCGCGCCGCAGGATTTCACCTTCGACAAGAACCTGTCCGTCGGCATCAAGCGCCTCTACTGGGCGCGCACGGTCAACACGTCGGGGCTTCGCTCCGACTTCGTGGGTCCAATCTCGGCCGTTTCGCCCCAGCTTCAGAAGGAAGAGATCGCCAACGGCATTCTCGACCAGACGAAGTTCGCCCGCGGCCTCTCGCTGATCGGCACCTACGACGGCCTGCCCGACCCGGCTGGCTACGACGGCCCGTCGATCATCGCCAACGAACGGGACGGCAAGCTCTACCAGCTGCGCAACGGCAAGTGGGAGCTCGTCGTCGCCGAGGTCAACGTCGACGACATCCGCGGTCTCATCACCGACGAGATGATCGAGCGGATCGACGCGGCCAAGCTCGCCGGTCAGCTCACGGACGATCAGCTGAAGGCGATCTCAGCCAACAAGCTCATCGGCAAGATCGTCGCGGCCCAGATCGAGAGCCTGGGCGTCAACCAGCTCATCGGTCAGCTCAAGGCCTCCCAGCTCGAAGCCATCGAGGCGACGAAGCTGATCGGCCAGCTGTCGGCTGCGCAGCTCAAGGCGATCGAAGCCTCGAAGCTGATCGGCCAGGTGGTCGATGCGCAGATCGCATCCGTCGGCGCGGGCAAGCTCGCCGGTCAGATCACGCGCGTCCAGATCACGGACGGCGCCATCGCGTCGCCGCAGATCCAGGCCGGCTCGATCTACGGCGACCGTCTGGTCGTCGACACCATCACCGCGCGCGAGATCGCCGCCCGCACCATCACGGCCAACGAGATCGCCGTGGGGACGCTGACGGCCGACGTCATCGCGGCTCGCACGATCACCGGTGACAAGCTCGCCTTCCGCTCGATCGAGGCCGGCAACATCGCGGCCGGCGCCATCACGGCCTACGAGATCGCCGCCTACTCGATCACGGCGACGAACATCGCGGCCAACCAGATCGCGGCCTGGCACATCGTTGCCGGCACGATCACGACGCAGCAGCTCCAGGCAGGCGGCGTCCACGCCGATCGTCTCGTCGCGAACTCGATCACGGCCGGGCAGCTGGCTGCCAACTCGGTGACGGCTGCGGCCATCTCCGCGGGCTCGATCGAGGCTCGACACATCGTCGCCTACTCGATCACCGCGGGGCAGATCGCGGCGCGCACCATTGGCGCCGAGAACATCGTGGCTGGCTCGCTGACCGGTAACGAGATCCGCGCGAACTCGATCCACGCCGACCGGCTCATCGCCAACTCCATCACGGCTGCTCAGATCGCGGCTGGCGCCATCAAGACGGCGCAGCTCGATGCGGGCGCGGTGACGGCCGACAAGATCGGCGTGGGCCTGGGCGCCGGCAATCTGTTGTTCGGCTCGGACTTCACCAACAACATCGCCGCCTGGGTCGCGAACTGGTGGAGCGACGGCGTTGCCGCGACGATCGCGCGCAACACCGACTGGGCTCCGTCCACGATGGGCTCGGCGATGGTGCATCGTCCGGGCGTGCCGAGCTACGGCTCGGTCGCGGACTACGTGCTGCGCCGTCGCACCCAGACGGGCTGGGACAACCGCTACCCGTGCGAGCCGAACAAGCGCTACGAGTTCACGGCCTACGTCTCGGTTCACCGCTGCTCGGCCGTCGTCGGTCTCCAGTTCCTCAACGCTGCCGGCCAGGAAGTCGGCATCGCCTGGGGCAACGCGATCACGAACAACCAGGCGAACGGCCCGCTCAGCGCGTGGCCGCGCACCGGCACGTTCGGCGTGGCGCCGTCCACGGCCGTCATGATGGTGCCGATCTGCCGGACCTCCTGGACCGGCGGCACGGACCCCTACACGTTCTGGACCGGCCTCTATCTCGGCAACGCGCAGCCGAACCAGTCCGCCTACTCGGTCTGGTCTCCGAACTCGTCCACCGTGATCGACGGCGGCATCGTGGCGACGAACTCGCTGCATGCCGAGAAGATCATCGCGGGCACGATCTCGGCTGACCGCCTGATCGCGCGCTCGATCACGGCCGACTACATCGCCTACGGGACGCTGACCGGTAACGAGATCGCGGCCAACTCGATCTATGCCGACCGCATCCAGATCGGCGGCGGGGCCTCGCTCACGTCTTGGCTCTCGGGCCCGAACAACGCCGAGATCAACGGCGGGAAGATTTCCGCGAACACCATCGCGGCCAACAAGCTGTCGATCGGCGCGCGCGGGCTGAAGATCTCCGGCCTGCGGATGTGGTGTGACAAGGAGGCCGCGCGGGTCAACTGGGAAGCCGGCTGGATCGGCTACACCGACGACAACGGCAACCCGGCCTCGACCTACGTCGCGGGCGGCTCCTACGTCCACGGCGCCTACCTCTACCTCTACTGGGAGCCCTTCGCGGGCTACCTGAACGTCACGAGCGACTTCGGCACGGCCTTCGCCGGCAACCGCGTGCTGATGGCGACCTATGACGGCTACGCCAATCTGAACTCGATCTACGGGGCGACCCAGATCGACGGCACCACGATCCGGACCGGCACCATTCTCGCCGCCCAGATCGCGGCCGGTCAGATCCAGGCGGGCCACATCGCCGCGGGCCAGATCACCGCGGGCCACATCGGCGCCAACCAGGTGACGGCCGACAAGCTCGGTGCGGGCACGATCACGGCGTCGAGCGCGATCTACATCGGCTCGTCGCGGTTCTCGCTCGACGTGCCGACCCGCATGATGCGCGTTTTCAACCCGAACGGGGTCGAGGTCATCTCGATCGGCAACACCGGTCGCTTCTGGGGCGAGGACGACAACGGTCGCCACGGCATCATCGTGCGCGCCAATGACGGCCGGCACGTCTTCCAGGTCGACCAGAACGAGGCCTACATCGACGCGGCCTTCATCCGTAACCTGCGGGTGAGCCGCGCGATGATCGACGACGCGATCATCAACAACGCCAAGATCGAGAACGGCGCCATCACGTCGGCCAAGATCGGCTACCTCGAAGTCGACACGGCCAACATCAAGAACGGCGCGGTCTCCCAGGCTCTCGCCGGCTCTTGGGGCGCGGGTGGCGCGCAGGTGCTCGGCGTCGCCGTGCGCACGAACGAAGCCAAGCTCCAGATCCGGGGCATCAGCAACAACAACCCGAACACCAACTGGGGTGGAACGGCTGCCGGCTACCTGCACATCTACTTCAACCCGAACAACGACGGCAGCCGGCGCTGGATTATCGCCACGGTCGCTCAGAACTTCTGGATGGATCGGTTCCTGAACTACTACTGGGGCACCACGCCGATCGAGGTCGTCCACCAGCCGGGAGCGGGCTACCACTCCTACACGATCGAATCCTCGACCGGGCAGGCCGAGGGCATGAACCTTTCCATTATTGAGCTTACGAAGTAAGTCACCACTGAATGAGCACCATCGACATCCACCCCGGCTACCTCGAACTCCGGCCCTTCGCGTTCTACGACGCGGAGGGTCGCATCCACGGCACCGGCATTCAGGGTTGGAAGGCGAGCGAGGAGAACTGCCCCAAGGGGCAGTCCGTCCTCTTCGTCGATGCCGACCGCATGCTCGACTACGTGGATCTCACCGGCGAGCCCACCGTGAAGAAGCGCCCCAGCTTCGACGGGGCCTTCAACCCGCCCAGCGTGCCCGTAGAGACCGAAAGCGTGCTCGCGGGGCTCCCTGCTTGCTCGATCAGATTCACGGGCCCTGAGACGGGCTCCCACGCGCACGAGGGTGGGGATCTCGTCGTCGGGTTCACCTCGCCCGGCGTCTACACGATCACCTGCGAGCCCTTCCCCTATCTCCCCGCAACCTTCACGCTCACGGTGACGGCATGATCCTCGGACGCTCCCTCGCGGCTCTCAAGACGGCCGCCCGCGCCAAGGCGATCGAGCACTATGCCGAGCTCCAGGAGCAGCAGCGGCCCGGCGCCCTCGCACGCACCGACGCCCTGAAGCTTGCCGAGGCCAAGCGCGTGCTGGCCGGCGAGAGCTCGACCTACATCGAGGCGGAAGCCGAGCTGAAGGGTCTCGACGCCCTGGCGATGGCAAAGGCGATCCAGAAGGCGTCCGACGACCAGGCGCTCGTGCTCGAACTCGGCCGGCAGGCCGTCAACGTGGCGATCGACCGGGCCAAAACGCACGCCGAAATCCGGCAGGTTCTCGATGCCGCGGGCATTGATTGGCCGAAGTAGGTTTCCAAAAGGTTCCATCGCGGACCCGTCGGTGCGATAATAAGTCAGTGCTGACTGATTCACCGAAGAGGGCCGCGATGTCCACGACTGACGCTCACGTTGCTGCCCTGATGGCACGCATGGAATTCATGGTCGCCACCGTGACCGAGGCTCGCGACGAGCTCAAGGAAACGAGCCGCGAGATGGTCAAGGTGAAGGAGCAGCTCCAGGCGACCTCCTTCGACCTTCAGCAGACCAAGGCCGAGCTGGCACTCACCAAGACCGAGCTGACCACGGCCAAGTCCGAGATCACCGAGCTCAAGGAGCTCGTCGCCAAGTATCGCACCAGCGCCGCGACCGTCGCCACGCTGGCCGCCCTGATCTCCGGTGCGCTCTCGACCGCTGCCACGGCGATCACGCTCCTCAAGTTTTGGGTGAAGTAGTATGTCAGTGCTGACTTACTGGAAGCGCCGCCTGCGCCTCTACCGGGACTGGCGCCGCATCCTTCGCCACTCGTGGAGCGTCCGGCTCGCCCTGCTGGCCGCGCTGCTCTCCGGCGCCGAGGTCGTGCTCGGCATCTTCACCAACGACCCGCCGATCGACCGCACGACCTTCGCGGCGATCTCCGGCCTCGTGACGGTCGCCGCGGCCGTCGCCCGCCTTTTCGCCCAGTCCAAGCTTGGAGATGACGAATGAGCCGCCTCGTGAAGAGGTCGGTGCTGGGAGCGCTCGTCGCGACCGCAGCCGGCCTGATGGCAATCACCCACACCGGCCAGGAAGAGGGTCTGCGCCTCAAGGCCTACAAGGACATCGTGGGTGTCCCGACCGCCTGCTACGGCGAGACCAAGAACATCAAGATGGGCATGAGCTTCACCAAGGCTCAGTGCGACGAGATGCTTCTCAAGCGCCTCGACGAGTTCGGCACCAAGGTCGAGACCTGCGTCAAGCGCCCGATGAAGGACCGGACCATGGTCGCCTTCACGAGCCTTGCCTACAACGTCGGCTCGGGTGGCTTCTGCGGCTCGACCGTCGTGCGCCGCTACAACGCCGGGGACCACAAGGGCGCGTGCGACGCGATGCTCATGTGGAACAAGGCGGGCGGGCGCGTCGTGAAGGGCCTGACCAACCGGCGCGAGCGCGAGCGCAAGATGTGCCTCGCGGACATCGGCTGATGGACTGGTTCCTGAAGGCCTGGACCGCCTACTCGTTCGCCTCGACAGCCGTCGGGGCGAGCGGGATCGCCCTCATGGTCGTCGGCGCCTGGCTGGCTCCCGGCCGGCTGAAGGTCTGGCTCGTCGCGCTCGGCATGCTGATCCTCTCGGCCGCGGCCCTCTACCAGCAGGGTCGTTCGGCCGGCGTCAGCGAGACCGTCGACCTCGCCAATCACCAGGCATCGGAAGCCGAGAAGATCCGCGCGCAGCTCGCTGCCGAGGACGCGGCCGAGGACGCCAAGAAGCTCGAAGCGGAGCTCGCCCAGGCGCGCGCCGACAACGCCGAACTCAAGAGGATCAATGATGCGCTCGCCACGGACCCTGAGCGGGATCGCCGCTGCCTTACTGTCGATGACGCTCGCCGGCTGCGTGAGCTCCGGTCCGGCGACCGTTGAGCTGAGCCTCACCGGTCCCGTTCAGCATCGCGTGACGCTGCCCCAGCCGCCCGAGGGCGTCGAGGCCTGCCTGCGCAAGGAATTCCCCGAGATCCCGGAGAAGGCCCTCACCAAGGCCGACGTCATGCGGATCACGGCGGAAGCGGTCGTTCTCGACCGGGCGAAGACCCAGTGCGGGCTTCGTGCCGTCGAGTGGATCAGCCGGGTGCGGCGTGACTTCGCCCGGTAGCTTAGAAACGTCCGCATTCCTGTAAGTAAGAGTGTATCTAGTAGTATATTAGATAATATTCTTTACAGGAGTGCGGACTTGGAAATCACTCCGGAGACTATCTTGGACCTTCTTCTCAGCCTTCCCCTTCTGACCCATTTCCTCCTCGCAGCGCTCTACACCGCGGCGATCGGCGTTCCGCTCTGGTTCGCCTACGGGATGCACGGACTGCTCGTCGCGGCAGCGCTCGTCTCGACCTTCTTCTACGGCCGCGAAGCCGGCCAGCGCGAACACGATCTCAAGCGCTCCGGCGTTCACGGCTTGCGGGCCTGGCTCGGGGCAACCTTCCTGTTCCTCTGGTCCCGCTCGAACGTGATCCAGTGGCTCGTGCCGGCCGGAACCGCCCTCGGCGCCGCGCTTCTCTGGGGTCAGTTCTACCTGTCGAAGCTGCCCTGGCTCTGAGCCTTGATTGTCAGTCAGTGGTGACTTATGCGAGCCGAAGGCCCATAATAAGGCACTGCTGACAGCTGGAGCTGCATCGCTCGGCGTCAGTCATCACTGACTTACCTGAGCGGAGCAGACATGCCGGGCAAGAGCACCTTCCTTGAAAACGCGATCCTGAACTACATCAAGGGCACGGCCTTCCCGGCCGCGCCCGCAAAGGTCTATGTGGGCCTCTTCAACGGCGACCCGACCGATTCCGGCGCCGGCGGCACCGAGGTCACGACGACCGTTCGCGCCGCTGGCCGCGTCGAGGCCGCCTTCGGCGCCGTCGCCAACCGCACGATCTCGAACACCAATATCGTCGATTTCGGCAACTCGGGCGGCACGACCAACATCACCCACTTCGCCCTGTTCTCTGCGCAGGCGGGCGGGAATCTGCTCTACACCGCTCCCCTGACGGGCGGCACGCAGACCATCAACACCACGAACCCGGTGAGCTTCCCGGTCGGTTCCGTCTCGGTGACGGAAGACTAAGCCGTCATGCTGACCCCAGGCTACAGCGCTCCGACGGGCGCGGTCCGGCGCGTGTTTCGCCAGGACCGTTTCGCCGTCGCGGGCGCGTGCCTGGGCTACGGCGAGATGAAGGGGCGCATCTCCATCGAGAAGCGCTTCGACATGCTCGAAGCCCGCGCAGGCGGTGAGACCCGCTTCAACATCCGCCTGCGCGTCGACAAGATCCTGAAGGTCGAGCCGGCAGCCGGCGTTGCCCGCGTCCAGGCCGAGATGAGCCCGCGCGTCTTCGACGGCGTGATGATCGGCAAGTCGACCGTCACCGGTGCGCTGCGGGTCGAGAAGGTTCTTCGTGCCGCGGCATCGGCCGTCGCGAGCGGCAAGGCGACCGCCCGTATCGAGAAGCAGCTCGCAGCCGCAGCCTTCGGCGCTCCCTCGTTCGAGGTCTACCTCGAAGTCCGCAAGCAGCTCGGCGCGATCGTCCGCGGCGAGGCGTCGGCTCAGTCCGCTCTGCTTGTGCGCAAGAACCTGCGCACCTGGCCGGCTGGTCAGGCCGAGGTCGCCGCGCTCCCGCTCGTCGAGAAGATCCTGGGCGCGTCGGCTTCCGGCGCCCCGAGCTTCGACATCCGGCTCCAGGTCGAGAAGATCCTCGGCGCGCAGCCCGTGATCGGCACGTCGTCCGCTTCCGCGCTGCCCCTGATCGAGAAGGTGCTCACGACTGCTGTCGAGGGTCATGCTGATGCTGCTGCGACGGCTCGCATCGAGAAGCAGCTGGGAGCGCTCTCTGACGGGTCCGCGGGTGTTGTCGCGACCCTGCTCACTCGCAAGCAGCTTTCGGGCTCTGCGACCGGCCTGAGCGCTCCCACGGGCGCGCTGACCGTCAAGAAGATCCTGGGCGCGCAGACCGCTGCGGGCACGGGCGCGATGACGGGTCGCGAGCGCATCTGGAAGCGGCTTGAGGCCTCAACCTCGGGTGCAGCCATCATGGTCGCGACCATGGAGCCGCCCGTCACCTACCGGCGCACCCAGTCCGAGGACATCCGCGAGACCCAGAGCGGTGACGTCCGGCAGACCGAACGCGACGTCAACTGAACCCCGACACGAAGGAACAAAAGCGGTGGCATATCGCAAGGCGAGTGAAGAGAACCCGGTCGTTGCGCTCGGGTCGGAGGACTTCTGGGCCGCGGTCCAGAACGGCGGCGACGTGCGCATCAGCGTCGGCGACATCCTGGTGTGGCTGCGCACGGTCCTTCAGATCGAGGACGTGAACGAGCTCCAGGCGGCGCTCGACGCCATCGGCGCGACCGCACACCAGGAGCTCCAGGATGCTCTAGGGACGCTGGGCGGCTCCGTCTCTGACAGCCTCGACGCGCTCCAGGCCGACGTGGACACTCGCGCGACCAAGCAGGAGCTGACGACGGCGCTGGGCGGCCTCGACGGTTCCGTGAAGACCAAGCTCGACACGCTGACGGCCGACGTTGCGGCCAAGGACGCCAAGGTCCGCACCGACTTCGCCGCGGCTGACGCCAAGGTGAAGGCCGATCTCCAGGCCGTCATCAACGGTCTCGGGACCGCTTCGGCGCGCAACGCCGGCAACGCCGCGGGCCAGCTCCCGGTGCTCGGCGCCGACGGCAAGCTCGATGCCTCGACGATCCCGGCTGTCGCGATCACCGACACCTTCCCGGTCGCCACGCAGGCTGCGATGCTCGCGTCCGGCGCCGAGCGCGGTGACATCGCGATCCGCACCGACCTGAATCGCTGCTACATCCTCCAGGTCGAGCCGGCGACGACGCTCGCCAACTGGAAGGAACTGCTCACGCCCACCGACGCCGTTCTCTCGGTCGCGGGCCTCACGGGCGCGATCACGGCTGCCGGCCTGAAGGCAGCGCTTGGCATCGCCATCGGCGACGTGGCCGGGCTCCAGGCGGCTCTCGACGGCCTGCGCGCGGACGTGAACGCTGCGCTCTCGACCAAGTTCGACAAGTCGGGCGGCACGGTCTCGGGTGACGTGACGGCGACGGGCATGCTGCGCTCGGACCGGCTCACCTACACCCGCGCGACGAGCCTCGCGACCGGCACCGACCTCAACACGATCAAGGTCGCTGGCTTCTACGACGGCTCGGCTCTGGTGAACGCGCCGGATGCTACGAGCTGGTGGTATGTCGAGGTCCAGCGGCACACGAGCGACAACGGCCACGTCCAGCAGCGCGCCACGCGCCTCAACGGGTCGCCCGAGGTCTACGTGCGCAACCAGTCGAGTGCCACCTGGCAGCCCTGGTATCGCGTTTGGACGAGCCTCAACTTCAACCCCGATACCAAGGCCTCGCTCAACGCCAGCGTCAGTTTCTCGGCGCTGACCGTCTCCGCGCGCCCGACCTGGGCGGGTCTGACGCCGTGGGACACGGGCAATTTTGACCCGAACACCAAGGCGACGGTCAACACGGAAGTCGCGTTCAGCACGGTGCAGGCTGGCATTTTCTACATTCCCGCCGCAGGCTTGAACGGCGGCAGGGTCGCGTTCGACACGACTGGCACGTCGCTGCGGATCTACGAGGCTGCCTCGCCCTTCCGTGGTGTGGCACTCGATTTCGCCGGTGCCGGTTCGCAGTCGAGCCTCTGGCACTCGGGCAACTTCAACCCGGCGACCAAGGCCAACGTCGCGGGCCAGGCCTTCACGGGCAGCATCACGGCGCCGGGCGTCGCGGTCCCGCGCACGGCTGCGGCCGGTGGTCTGAGCGTTGTCGCGGGCGGCGCCAGTAACACCGGCTACATCGAGTTCTGGCCGGCTGGCACGGGTGTGCGTCACGGCTACATCGGCTTCTCGAACGGCAGCACCATCAACATCGCCGCCGAGGTTGGGCGCTTCAACTTCACCGGCAACGAGCCCTTCATCGCGGGCAACCAGATCTGGCACGCGGGTTCGTTCAACCCCGACACTAAGGCGAACGTCGCGGGCCAGGCCTTCACGGGCACGATCTCGGCCCCGCAGTTCACCCTGCCGGGCACGGGCAACAACTGGTTCGCGATCGGCAACGGTGACAACGCGACTTACGCGACCACGAACACGCGCCTGCGGACCCACTGGGGCCTCGGCATGGAGTCCTACGACGGCACGGTCAACGGCTTCTACGACAGCCGCGCCGGCGTCTGGGACACCAAGGGTGTGCCGCGTGTCAACGGGCAGAACGTCTGGTATCCGGGCAACTTCAACCCGGCGACCAAGGCCAACCTCACGGGCGCGGACTTCTCGGGGAGCGTCAGCTCCACGGGTCGCCTCATCGCGGGCGTGGGGCAGACGAACTCCTACATTGAGATGCGCGACACCGACGAGGGCACGCGCTACATCCACAACAACGGTGGCAATATCGGCTTCCTTAACAGCTCGGCCGGCTGGGCGATGCGCGTCAATGACGCCGGTGCCCTTTGGACGGCGCAGCTCGGCGATCTCAGCACCCGGATCGAGGACCGGTCGGCCGCGTGGGCGCGTCAGGAGTCCGTGGCTCGCGCCAACGAGCGCGTCGCCAAGACCGGCGACACGATGACGGGCGACCTGACGGTCAGCAAGGCCTACCCGACCTATCGGTTCTTCTACAGCGGCGTGCGGGACATGGGTTGGCAGCTCCGTGAGGATGCCTGCATGTATCTGTGGGACTGGAGCGGTAACACCTGGCAGATGCGCGTCGATACGAGCGGCGCCATCATCGCGCGCGGCTCGATCTATACCGGCAACGGCTCCGCGAGCCTGGCGACCAACGGCGACATCTGGGGCTCCGCGTGGGGCAACAGGTGGCTCTCGGTGGCCATGGGCGACATCACCAACAACGCCAACGGCCGCGTTGCTCGGACCGGCGACACGATGTCGGGAGATCTGCGCCTTCAGACGGGCGACCCGCGCATCAAGATCGACCGCAGTGGTGTCGGCGGGTTCTCGTTCCTCATTCACTCGGACAACCGCCTCTATATTCAGAAGGAGGCGGGCTGGGCCTTCCAGAACAACGTCGCCAGCTTCGGCGCCGACGGCTCGATCTGGACCAACCAGTTGGGCGACCTGAACACCCGGATCGAGGATCGCGCGTATGCGTGGGCTGCGGATCGGGCGTCCTACCGCGTCGCCAAGACCGGCGACACGATGACGGGCGATCTCACCATCGCCAGGGAGTGGCCGACCCTTACGCTCCTCTGGGGCGGCGTCTACCGCTGGGCTCTGCGCACGGCGAACAGTGCCGAGTTCCAGGTCATGAACCCGGACACCGACTCGATCAAGTTCGCGGTGCGCCCGAACGGCTCGCTGTATTCGGCACAGATGGGCGACGTGGAGCAGTTCATCCGCGCCGTCGTCAACAACAAGTCGATCCGTCTGGCCTACGCGGGCGACCTCTCGAACGACTGGAACAAGGATCAGAGCTATGCCGAGCCCTATGGCGGTGGTGTGCTGACCTCGCGCTACGTGGTGTCGAACCAGTTCATCGTGGATTCGTGGAAGGGTGGCCGCTGGCGCTATCTCCAGATGAGCGACGCCTGGGGCAACTGGTATACTTGCGGCTACGTCTGAGCCGCTGCATAAGTCATCACTGACTTACGGGCGGCCCCTGCGGACCGCCCGTTTTTACGAGAGCAGAGGATCACATGAGCTACACGATCATCGACCACGGCATCTGGGAGCGCTACGTGCCGGACGAACCTCCGGCCGGCGCCCCGCCCTCGGCCATGTTCGCGCGGCGCGTCTCCGACAGCCTCGACTGGTATGTCTTCGCCCGCAATTCCAAGAGCTGGACCGAGGGCAGCCTCAAGGGCGTGCTGATGCCGACCGAAGACGGGCTGCTCGTTCAGTCCATCGTGCGCGACCCGAGCCTCCTGTTCCCGCAGGCGGGGCACACCCTGATCGAGATTCTCGGTTACGAGGGCGACGAGGACCGGCCGCACAAGCCCTTCGAGCAGAAGCTCTGCGACATCGGCACCGGCACCTTTCGCGAGCGTCCCGCGCCCAAGGTGCGGCAGGTCTCGGCCGCACAGGCGAAGACGGCTCTGTTCAACGCCGGTCTGATCGGGCACGCGTTCGCCGCGGTGAAGGGCCATCCCTACCCGCCGGTGGAGATCTACTGGGACTCGGCGACTTTCTGGGAGATCTCCAACCCCTACGTCCAGGCGATCGCCGAGGAGCTCAATCTCAACCCGACGCAGCTCCAGGCTCTCTTCGACCAGGCGTCCAAGCTGTGAGGATCGCCGACCGCTACGCCTGGGCCAATCAGGCCACCGAGGAGTGGCCGCGCTGGCTGATGGCCCGGAACTGGGCGCGCAACCCGGCGACCGGGCGGTTGGTCATCCACGGCTTCCCGGAAACCCTGGTCTTCATGTCCGGCGAGGAGATCCTGCTGCGTGCGGATCAGATCATTGTCAAGAATGGTAAGTCATGACTGACTGATCTAAGATTCCCTCTGCAAGCCCCGGATGAGCCCGACATGCCCTCAACCTCGACAGTGAACCAGGCATCTGCTCGCGGCCCATCCGGGGCTGCAACCGACATCTGACGTGTCTCTCGAAGGCCGCTCCTGCCCAGGGCGGCCTTTCGCGCATCAGAAACACACTTGCGCCCCGCAGTCAGTCAGTGCTTACTGACTTTGCACAACACGTCCCCAGAGCGAGGACCATCATGACCAGCGCCGAGAAGGCCATCGCCCGTAACGCCCGTCGCCAGCAGAAGCACGCCAAGCGCGGGAACCACGGGTCACTGCTTCGTCTCACCCAGGAGCTCGAAACGCAGCGTCCCCGTGTGCCCCAGAAGCCCCGTCAGACGCCCGTAGCGCCCCTGAACGCTGCGCAGCGGGAGTTCGACGCTCTGATGCACGAGAACACGCTCACGATCGCCCTGGGGCCCGCAGGAACGGGCAAGACCTGGTTCGCTGCCGCCCGCATGGCCGAGCGCCTGCGCGACGGTGAGATCCAGCAGGTTATCATCACCCGCCCCGCGGTCGAGGCCGGCGAATCCCTCGGCTTTCTGCCGGGCGAGCTGGACGAGAAGTTCGAGCCCTACTTCCGGCCCGTGCGCGAGGCGTTCGAGGACGTCCTGGGCAAGGGTCACGTCGAGTATCTCATCAAGAACGGCACGATCGAGGCCCGGCCGCTGGCGCTGCTGCGCGGTTCGACCTTCAAGCATGCCGACGTGCTGCTCGACGAGGCGCAGAACACCACGCCCGGCCAGATGAAGCTGTTCCTGACCCGCATCGGCCAGGACTGCCGCGTCGTCGTCAACGGCGACCTGCGGCAGAAGGACATTCCCGGCCCCTCGGGTCTCGCGGATGCCCTCGACAAGCTCTCCGGCAAGCCCGGCGTCGGCGTGATGCGGTTCAAGCGCGAGGACATCGTGCGCTCGGGCTTCGCTCAGATGGTCGTATCCGCGTATGAAACTCCCGAGGACGAAGGAATTTCTGCCGACAACGACGATCAGGCGAGCTACGATTCGGGCCTCATGAGGGTCCTGAAGGTTGACGCAGCGGCTTAGTGGCGTTTACGCCATCATTCATCTTGCATCTGGACGGCACTATATTGGCAGTGCCGTCCACATCACTCGTCGCTGGAGCGTGCATCGAGCCTATCTGGCTCGCGGCGCGCACCAGAACTCCTATCTCCAGCGAGCATGGACGAAGCACGGGCCCGAGGCCTTCGGCTTCTTCATCCTGGAGCTCGCCGATCCCGATCGCCTGATCGAGGTCGAGCAGGAGTGGATCGACCGCTACTGGCACAAGGGCCTCTACAACCGGCGCCGCGACGCTCGCTCGAATCTGGGCGTCCGGCACTCCGAGGCTTCGCGCGCCAAGATGCGGGAGATCGCGAAGGGGAGGGTGCCTTCCGAGGCCTGTCGCGACGCGCAGCGCTCCGCTGCCGTGGGCCGTGAGCAGACCGACGAGGAGAAGCAGCGGCGTCGCGAGGCTCTGGTAGGGCGTTCGCGGCCGGCAGAGGTCATCGAGCGGATCAGGAAGGGCGCGCTGGCTCGCACAGACGCTCACCAGACGGCAATCGGCGCGCGGACGGCAAAGACCTACCTCGTGACCGATCCGGACGGCCTGGAGCGCTCTGTGACGAACTTGCGGGCTTTCTGCGCCGATCATGGGCTCCAGCAGGGCCACATGGTCGCGGTCTCGAAGGGCAAGCGGTCCCATCACAAAGGTTGGACCGCTCGTCTGAACGAAACGCCGAGCGCAGAGCGCTATAACGAGAGCGTCAACGATAACGACGCCGGGGCTCGGGAGGGCGTCGAGCGCTTTCTCAAGGCTAGGTGATGAGTGCGGAACAGGTAGGTGAGGAGATCTTCGGGCTCGATACGCCGCTCGACAAGTGCCACGACATCATGCTGGCGCTGGGCACCAAGGCGATCGAGCCCGAGCGCTGGCTGATGAACTCGAAGTGGTTCGACTACCGCTTCATGAACCCCGTCCACGCCACCTACCTGTTCGCGGACCACTACCGCAATGTCTACAAGCGCGTCTTCCGCGAGACGATGGATTCGGCCCGCGGCGAATATGTGAAGGGGATCAAGGCTCAAGACCCCTTCGACATGAGCGTGAAGAACTCCGACCGCATGGGTCTGTGGAAGGCCCGGCAGTTCGCGGACGGCCTGGGCATGCCCTACGACCTGTTCATCGCCATCGCGATGCATTGGTCGCTGCGCAAGTGCAAGAAGGACTACCTGCCCCGGCCGACCCATCTCTACAACTTCGACCTTCTGACGGCCGTCTCCGAGACCTGGGGCGACCGTCAGAAGGGCATCCTCTACGTCGCCAAGGACGCGCGCTTCAAGAACGAGGCCTATGCGGGCTCGCCGATCCAGGACGCGCATCACGAGTGGATCTTCGAGCAGATCGGGCTTCGCTCGAACCCCGCCCGGCTGATCTACGCGATGATCCACGACGAGCAGCTCCTGCCCGAGGCCAAGGCCCGCGGCCGCATCGACCCAGAGGTCATGCAGCGGGTCGACGATCTCCACTGAGAAGCGCCGCGCGCGTCTCGCTATAATCACAGTCAGCAATCAGAGAGCACACCAGTGGCACCCATGAAGCAGCCCTCGCGTCCTGTCGCCTTCGAGCAGCGCAGCCCCGGCCAGCGCCCGAAGCTCACCGTGAAGCCGCCGTCCTGGAACCATCAGCACGAGCTGAAGGCGCATCGCGGCAAGGAGATCACGCTCGTCCACGTCGACGGCCTGCGCACGTCGGGCACCCTTGAGGAGGCGGATCAGTTCACGATCAAGGTGCGTTCGATTGTCGCCGGAAGTCAGTCATCAGTGACTTATTTCAAGCACGACGTCTGCGGCTACATCCTGAGCGAGGAGGCCTGATCTCGTGACCGCGCACGTCGATCCCGATGAGGCGGAAGACGGCGCGACTGCGGTCGCGTCGGGCAAGCCCACCTACGAATTCGACCTCGACTTCCAGACGAAGATCGCCGCGCTCGCCGTGCGCGACACGATGTTTGCCGGCCGCACCGATGGTCTGATCCAGCCGTCCTTCTTCACCGAGGAAGCAACGGCCCGGCTCGTCCAGCTCGCGAACGAGTATTACCGGACCTACAAGAAGGCTCCGGATCGGGTCACGCTGATCTCGCTGACCAAGAACGCCATCGCCAAGAAGCAGATCCGCAAGGATATGGTCGATGACGTCAAGGAGCGGATCAAGGAACTCCTGACGACCGACATCTCCGACCGCGACTACGTGGTCGATGAGGTCGCGACCTTCGCGCGTCACCGGGCGCTCGAAGACGCGATCCTGCAGGCCGCGCTCGACGTCCAGAACGGGGACTACGACAAGGCGGCCAAGCGCATCGAGCTGGCGAAGCTCGTCGGCGCCAACGAGGACAGCGGCGCCTACGACTACTGGGCCGAGATCGAGAACCGCACCAAGCATCGCGTCGCGGTCAAGACCGGCACGATCAAGAAGGACGGCATCACCACCGGCATCCCGGAGCTCGACAAGCTCCTCTACCACGGTGGATGGGGCCGCAAGGAACTGGCCGCGATGATGGCGCCCGCGAAGGGCGGCAAGTCGATGTCGATCGCGGAGTTCGGCAAATACGCCAGCTTCGCCGGCTTCAACGTGATCTACTTCACGCTTGAGGTCCGCGCGCAGATCATCGCGGATCGTCTCGACGCCAACATCTCCGACACCCTGATGAAGGGCCTGAACGACGACCCGTTCAAGGTCGAGGGCCTCATCAAGGCGGCGCACGCCAAGTCCGGCCACTTCAAGGTCCACGAGTATCCCTCGGGCACCCTGAAGCCGTCCCAGATCCGGCGCGTGCTGGAGCGCTACCGCGCCCAGGGCATCATCTTCGACCTGATCGTCGTGGACTATGCCGACATCATGGCTCCCGAGCACCGCTCGGACAGCCCGATCGAGAACTCCAAGAACATCTGGCTCGACCTGCGCGCCATCGCGTTCGAGGAGAACGCTGCGATGCTGACCGCGACGCAGACCAATCGCGACGGCGCGAAGTCTACGTCCGTAAAAGCAACGGACGTGGCGGAAGACTACAATAAAATTCGTATTGCCGACGTTGTTATCGCAATCTCTGCAACGACTGATGAGAAGTCAGTCAACGAGGCTCGCATCGAGTTCGTCGCTCATCGTAACGGTGAAGAAGGACTTGTTATTCGGATCAAGCAGGACCGCTCGCGGATGAAGTTCATCAAGGCGGTCGTCAAGGTGGGGTTCTGATGAAGACTGGACGCTATAGCTTCGAGAACCGTCAGGCGCGCATCGGCTGGCTGTTCCGGTCGCGGTCCGTAGTCGTGCTCATGGTCGAGCACGACGAGCCCTTGGATGCGCAGGGCTCACGCGGGCTCGTTTGGCGCGAGGCGACCGCGCGCGATCTCGCCGAATATCAGGAGCTCCAGCGCAAGCGACAGGTCGCCCTGGAGATCGCCGAGGCCAAGATCGAGCGCATGGAGAACCGCTTCGAGAGCATCGAGGCGCTCGCCGCGGGATACGCGCGATGAGCGACAATTTCGCGGAGCTCTCCGAGGAGCTCGACCTAGAGCAGTGGTTCGATTCCGAGGGCGTGTCCTACAAGATGGGACGCGGCCGATCGGGCATGCAGATCAACGCCCAGGAATGCCCGGTCTCGACCTGCGGCGATTCCCGCTACCGCGTCTACCTGAACGCGGACACGGGCGTCGGCAACTGCTTCGTGTGCAACACGAAGTTCCGCAAGCTCTCGTTCATTCACACCTACCTGCACGGCGACCCCGAGGCGTCGAAGTGGGGCGAGACCTTCCGGCATGTGAAGCAGCACCTGGCCGACCAGGGCTGGCGCCCCAAGCGCAAGACGACGGCCGCGGTCAACGTCGAGACCGTGAAGCTGCCGACGAGCTTCGCGCTGCCGACGCCCGAGGGCCAGAATCTCCGCTACCTGGAGGATCGCGGCATCACGGGCGAGCTCGCCGGCTACTTCCACCTGCGCTACTGCGACATGGGCTGGTGGAACTACACCCGCGACGACGGCAAGCAGGGCGGCCAGAAGTTCGACGAGCGGGTCATCATCCCCGTGTTCGACCTCGACGGGAACCTCGTGACGTTCCAGGGCCGCGACATCACCGGCACCAAGGACGACAAATACCTGTTCCCCAAGGGCCTGCCGGGCACCGGTCGCTTCCTCTACAACGGGCAGAACGCGATCCGGGCCAAGCGCGTCGCGATGGGCGAGGGCGCCTTCGACGTCTACGGGCTCAAGCTCGCCCTCGACGAGGACCCGGCGCTGCGCGACATCGTGCCGATCGGCTCCTTCGGCAAGCACCTGTCCACCGGCGACGCCGAGGGTAACGACCAGCTCGGCGCCTTCCTCGTGCTGAAATCGCACGGGCTGGAAGAGGTCATCATCGTCTGGGACGGAACGCCCGACGCCCTGGCAGCGGCGCTCGCCGCGGCCGAGCAGCTCCGCAAGATCGGGCTGCGGGTGAAGATCGCGCTCCTGCCGCTCGACAAGGACCCCAACGAGGTCCCCGGCGAGACCGTCCGGAAGGCCGTCTACGCCGCGACGCCCTATTCCGCGCAGCTCGCGGTCCAGTGGCGCCTGCGGAACCCCTACGCGCTCCAGCGGCGCCAGAACGCTCAGGCAGAGCGCACCCAGCTCGCTGCCTGACGACGCCAGTCAGCACTGACTGAACTGCCGATCAGTCGTCGCTATAACTGAACTCACGACACAGCACACACACGAGCGAGGAGAGCATGATCCCGGTCTATCCGATCGCGGTCCGCAAGCTGACGATGCAGCATCGGACGCATGAGAAGGACTACCACCAGGTCCTGATCTGCACGAACGAAGGTCGTTCGGTCGTCATCAACCGTTGGGGCAAGCGTGGCGCCAAGGGTCAGATGGAGATCAAGCGCTTCGGCACGATCAAGGAAGCGACGGCCGCGCTCGAATCCAAGAATCGCGACAAGCAGAAGGGCGGCTACGTCCACGATCGGTCCAAGGACAACCTCGTCCAGTGCAACGACGAGGCCGAGTTCAAGAAGGCCGTCGGCACTCTCTACTGGTTCGAGATGAAGTCCGATCTGGTCTTCCTCGTGCCCAACATCCCCACCGACGGCATGAAGGACCCCGATCTCCCGACCTGGGAGCCCGATGGGAACGGTGGGATCGTCCACAAGGGCTACCAGCCCAAGCACAAGTATGTGGAGCCCGAGCCGACGGTCGAGGAGAAGGTCGCCGAGAATGAACTCTGGGGCTCCTGGTGAGCGCCGCCCGCGCGATCATCGGCGCCTACGTCGCGATCGGCGAGGCAAATCAGGTTCTCAAGGCTGCCGGTAGAACGCCGGCCAAGGTGCCCTTCGCCGAGTTCGCCTTCGCCTCTCGTTTGGCAAAGGCCGAAGTCACCACCTGCCTGCGCGAGCCCGCGCAGCAGATCGTCACCCTCCTTCGCAACCGATCCGCCGTTCTCGCTCAAGAGGAAGCCGAACAGGCTGCTCTACAGGAGAAAATCGGCGAGAACGAAACCTGGGGAATGTTCTGATGACCCTCATCAAGTCCTACTCGCCCAAGAACGAGGCGAAGATCGTCTGCCCGATCTTCAACGCCGAGACCAAGATCGCCGACTGCTTCACGCTGGAGCAGCAGCTCGCCCGCGGCCAGGTGCAGGAGGAGCGACGCGGCTGCCAAGCCTGCATGCGGTCGTCCAAGTGCCCGGTCTACTGGATCAACCGCGAGATCCAGCGCACCGGCGAGGATCACTACCATGCCGGCGAGCCGAAGGTGCTCTCGCTCAAGCCCGGCATCCTCGACGCCATCGCGCCGATCGTCGTCCAGGAGCGCCACATCAACGAGCTCGGCGTCTCCGGCGTGGAGCTCGATGCGATCGTGGCTGCCAACGACACCACGTCGTCGGGCGCCAAGCGCGCGAAGAAGGCGCCGGCCGTGTCGCTCGGGCGCGTGAAGGCCGAGGAGCGCAGCGTCCCGCGCGCGGCGCCCGCTGCTGAGAGCGATGATGTCACCCAGGCCGCCCTGTCGGGCGACATGAGCGCGGCGATCACCAAGGCGGCCGTCGGCAAGCCCGTCATGCTCGATCTCTCCGACGTCCGCCCGTCGGGCCCGCCGATCGCGCCCGAACCCAAGCCCGAGCCGGCGAAGGTCGAGGCTCCGAAGTTCAAGTCCGCCCCGAAGCCGGCGCCCGCTCCCGCGGCCGACGCGCCCAAGGGTCTCTCCCTCCTCGAACGCGCTCGCCTGATGGCTGCGCAGAAGGCCGCGTGATGAGCCGCGCGGATCGCTCGTTCCTGGTCCTCATCTGCCTCGTCCTGGCTGCCATCGTCATGCTGACCGGTCACGACGGCTGGGGCTGGCTCCTCTTTATCGCTTTCATCCTCATCTAAGGAACCAATCGTGAACTCCCGCGACGTCCTCAAGCTGCTGATCCAGATCGGCAGCACATCTTCCCGCACCGCGAAGGAGGATCTCCTGCGCGCCCAGATCGAGGACCCGCTCGTGCAGCGGGTCGTCCGGCACGCCTACGACCCCTTCATCACATTTGGCCTGACCCCGCCCGAGCCGCCCGCGGTCGCCGGCCCGGCGTCGTTCTCGGATTCGAGCGGCCAGCCCTGGCAGATGCTGCACAATCTGGCGACGCGCCAGTTGACCGGCAACGCGGCCAAGGCTGCGGTCGAGGCGATGTTCAAGGCGCTCGACGCCGAGAGCGCGGCTCTCCTGTGGCGCATCCTCCGGAAGGACCTGCGCTGCGGCATCACCGAGAAGACCATCAACACGGTCCTGCCCGGCACCGTGCCGACCTTCGACGTGATGCTCTCCAAGCCGTTCGAGGAGAAGCGGGTCAAGGCGTGGCCGATCGCGGTCGAGCCCAAGCTCGATGGCTTGCGCGCCATGTGCATCGTCAAGGACGGGACGGCCAAGTTCTTCTCGCGCGTCGGCAACCACTTCCCCGCCCTCGATCACCTGGGCGAGCTGATGGTGCAGATCGTCACCGACGCCTGGCAGGAGGCCAAGCGCGACAAGGACGTGTCGAAGATCTCCGAGGTCTACTACCGCTTCCTGGGCGGCGATGCGGGCCCGTCCTGCGCGATCGACAGCGAGGTCACGACGGGCTCGTTCAACAAGACGAGCGGCGACGTGAAGCGCAAGAGCGAGGAGGCAACCGACGCCCTCATCAACGTCTTCGACGCGCTGCCCGTGGACAAGATGCTCGCCAGCGACACACCCGAAATCAAGATCCCGTTCAAGCTCCGGCGCGGCTTCGCCCAGTGGATCGTCAAGAAGGCGCGGGCCGGCGCCCCGATCCAGATGACGCCGATGGAGATGTGTCACAAGGTCGAGGAGATCTACGACGTCTACAACCGGCACCGCGCGGCCGGGCTCGAAGGCGCGATGGTGAAGCCGCTCGACGCCTCCTACGTCAAGAAGAAGGGCTTCCTCTGGATGAAGATGAAGGCCCAGGAGACGGCCGACCTGCGCATCGTCGGCTGGCAGACGGGCGAGCCCGGCACCCGTAACGAGGGCAAGTTCGCGACCTTCATCGTGGATTTCGAGGGCGTGCATGTGTCGGTCGGCGGCATGACGCAGGCTCTGATGGAGGAGATGGACGCCTTCGTGCGCACGCTCCCGAGCCAGGCGCCGACGCAGGTCAAGAACAAGACCCGCACCCTGTTCGTCGACCCGTGGCGCCTGATGGAAGTCGAGTATCACGAGGTCACGCCCGACGGCTCGCTGCGGCATCCCCGCTTCGTGCGGTTCCGGGATGACAAGGACGAGCAGCTGAGGATCGCCGCATGACCATCCACGAGCTCGTCGCCTGCTACGGCGCCCTCGGCGCTCACCCGTCCTACCCGGTCTCGGACTGGAAGGAAGACGTCGCAAACGACCGCACCCGCCTGGGCTACTGGTTCTGGGTGGTTCGGCAGATGGACCCGGAGGGTTGAATGGAAACGGTTTTCTACGGCGCGTTCTTCGTGTGCTGGCTTTATTGGCTCTCGGCCCGCATCGCGTCGAAGGTCGACATCGCCGGCGGGCTGATCCTGGCCTCGATCGCGACCCTGTTCGGGCTTCGGACGGTGTGGCTGTTCATCGAAGCGCTCAAGGCAATTCGGGCCGGCACCAGCTGATTTTCTCGCCCGAGAACGTCAGTCAGCGTTGACTTACTAAAGGGGCACGCCTAGATTCTCTCTCGGTGAGACAGACGCTTCGTCGTGTTACCTCTGTGTGTGCATCTGGGCGGCCCCGAATGACGTGGGCCGCCCTTTTTATGAGAGGCTTCGTCGGGTAGCTCAGGGGTAGAGCACAGTCCTGATAAGACTGGGGTCGGATGTTCAAATCATCCCCTGACGACCACTCTCACTGCGGTGTAGCTCAGTGGTAGAGCGTGGCCCTCATAAGGCCCAGGTCACAGGTTCAAATCCTGTCACCGCGACCAATTCACCCGACAGTCTGCTTTCCAGGCAGTAGAAGCCGCAAAATTTCCTCGTGGAACTTGCGATGGTTGGCCTTTTCCTCTTCGCTCGTGTTGTCATTTCGATCTGTGGTATCGCCCCACGACTGAATGCGCTCCAGAACGTAGACTTTGAATCCAGAGTCCGCGTTGTTGGTGTAGTAGGCGATCATCTGAATGGCGCGTTCTTGGGCGTCCAGGCGTTCCTTGTCCGTCACGTCATTCTCCTTCGACGCATAGTCATGAGTTCGGCGGCCACGCTGTAGCGACCCTCGGCACACAAACGCACGAGATGCCGGAAGTAGCCGCCCGGATTGCGAATCTCGGACTTGCGCCGACCCGATGCCTCGTCGTCGTGCAGCTGGGCGACCATGACCACGAGCGCCGCGGCGTGAAGCGGACCCAGGGCCTCGCAGGCCTCGGACCAGGCGCTCGGGTGAGCGCCAATCGAGCCGCGCATCGAGCGGCCGGCGTCGATCAGATCGGGCTCCGTCAGAATCTCGAACCCGAATTCGCCGGCGACAGGGCAGGCGGCAGCGACGAGACCGGGATGGAGCACGGTCCCGCCCGCATCACCCCTCGAAGAGACCTTGCTACAAGGGTCACTAGGAGGCTCGTTGTCTGTTTCTATGTGGCCGCAGGAATTGCCGGCACAGCCGGCTTGATAGAAGCGTTCCTCGGCCATCTCTCGCAGCTCACTCCACCCATCGATCACCAGGCTTGGGTCTTCCGAGGCCCGCGACCGCTTCGGGGAGGATTTTTCCAACGCCTCGCGCGCCGCGACCAGATCGGAGATGGAAATTTCGGGGTGATGCGTAGCGAGCCCGTGGAGCGCTTCGGCGACGGCGCGGCGACACACGGTCAGGAGATCGAACGAACGCCGTCTGCGCTCAACCTCGGCTGTCAAGAGACGCAGCCGCTCGGCCCATTCTCCGGCGCGCGCGACGAGCGGCGTCAGATCGAACCCGTAGGCGTCGACGACCGTGCCGTCCGGAGCCCGGATCGCATAGCGCTTACCGTTGGCCGAGTCCTTCGGCGCGATCAGCTCCAGGGCCACAAGATCGCGCAGTGCATAGCGAAGCGCCCGCTCGGACAGCCCGGTCTTCTCACAGAGCCGATCGTTCGACGGCCAGACCAGGAGACGGCTCCAGGGCTGCTCGCCCCAGACCGCGGTCAGCGCTTCGAGCACCTGGCGTAGGGCAGGGCGCAGGCGCAGTGACTTGGCAGCGTCGCGGGCATGTCCCGCAAGCTCGCGTCTGGAGATCGCGCGGCCCTCATCGAGCGCACGTCTCCGGCCGGCGAGAGCGGCGCGCGTAAGCGGCCGTCCGCCGGAATGAACCCTCTCCACTTTCACCCTCCCGAAGAAGGCAAAGCGGGACCGTTCACCCGAGATGGGTGTCATTGACGGTCGGGAGGGCGGGAGCTAGAAAGAGGTGCGAATCGCTTTCAGATCCGGGTGCCCACCCGGCGATGAAGGTCCAAGGCCTCGAAGCTCCCCAGCTTCGGGGCCTTTTGCTTTGCCGCTACGACATTGATCTCTCCTTGCCGCCGTAGAGCGTCGTCAGGGCGTGGTTGATCGCCTCGGAGCGGTTCTTGAACCGCCCCGCCTCGATCTCCTGGTCGAGCAGAGCCCGGACCTCGGGCATGAGCCAGACGCTTTGCGTCTTCATGCCTTTCTCGCGCAGCGCCTCGCGGCGACGCGCTTGCCGACGACGATCACCGGCCGTGAGCTCCTGGAGACGTTCCTCTGCCGATTTCATCCGAGAATCGCCCATCCGATTCATCCTACGTGACAGCCCATGTGGGCCGATTCGGATGAGCGGGGCAATAGGAGTTCGTTAAGGGGCGCCAGGCTACGAGTGACGCGAGAGCGGTTCCGTGTGGACAGCCCGGATTCACAGGCCTATCTGTGCTCTCGACCCTTGGAAGGCTCGCCTCGGAGACCCCGGCGCGGGCCTTTGTCATATCCGCGATCTTGTTCGCATAAGTTTGATTATGGAACCTGAGCCCGTTTCCCACTAAGTAACGGTGCCACAACGCAAAATGGGCCGCAAGCGGCCCGCATTTTGGTTCCATAATACCAGATCTCGACGCTGATAGGATCCAAATCCTGAACTAGCGTTGTCAGGTGCGCCGACCCTTGGTCGTTAGATCCCAGTTAATGAAGGCGCCCGGGCCCAACGTCTCGGGTGGGCACAAGAAGATCACACCGTTCCGCTCGAAGCAGGCGCGTAGCGTGGCGAGCGTTTCATCCGTCGCGGGTGGACGACCATCGTGAGCCTCGCATCTACGAATGGTCTTTTCAGATATGCCGGACTCAATCGCAAGTTTTGCCAAAGACCATCTCAGGGCCGCTCTCGCCATCCTAATTTGGCTCCCGGCGAGCAATACAACCTCTCCTACTGCGTCACAACGGCTCCTGCGCGGTATGCGCAAGCGTTGCAATGGGGTTCAATGCGAACACAGTCGGGTTAGCAAGTCGTTGTGTTTATGGCTCAAATCCGAATCGTGCTGTGGCGCCCACGCACTCGTTTCCGGATGAAGGGAATTTTTTTTATAACAAGTCACCATTGA